>CALLZJ010000284.1 GCA_937858435.1 uncultured bacterium | reverse complement strand
CTGGTCAACATTCAGCTCCCGGATGCCGCCTCGCTCAGCCGCACCGAGCGCGTGGTCCAGGCCGTGGATGAAGTGGCCGCGGCCACACCCGGGATCAGGCATCGGGTGGCGATCGCGGGGCAATCCACACTGCTTGGTGCCAATGCGCCCAACTTCGGGACCGTGCTGGTCATGCTCGATCCCTTCACCGAACGCCGCTCACCGCACCTGGCAGCCGACGCCATCGCCGCTCGTTTGCAGGCCGAGATCAATCGCCGCATTCCCAGCGCGGTGGTCAACGTCTTCGGAGCGCCGCCGGTCGATGGTCTGGGGGCAGCGGGTGGACTAGCGCTGGTCGTGGCCGATCCTACCGATATGGGTCCGCCGGCACTGCAAGCCGCCAGTCGGGACCTCGTCGCCGCCCTGCACCCGCTGACCGAAGTGCGCGACGCCTTCTCCGGCTTCCGGGCCGACACACCTTGGTTGTGGCTCGAGTTCGACCGGGTTGGGGCCATGAGCAAGGGCGTCTCGCTGGCCGAGGTGACCAATGCCCTGCAGGTCTACTTCGGCTCTCTGTACGTGAACGATTTCAATTGGCAGGGGCGAACCTGGCAGGTGAATGTGCAGGCCGAGGGCCGCTTCCGCCAGCGCGTGGAAGACCTCAAGCGGATCAAGGTCCGCAGCCACAGTGGCGAGATGGTGCCGCTGGGGACCTTCCTGACCGTGAAGGACACGAGCGGCCCGGTCATGATCCAGCGTTACAACCTTTACCCCAGTGCCACGGTCACGGTCACTCCGGCGGCCGGTGTCAGTTCGGGCGTGGCCATTGAACGGATTGAGGGAGTGGTGGCGGGTCACTTGCCGCCCAACATGCGGACCGAGTGGACCGAGCTGGCCTTGTTGCAGCTTCAGACGGAGGACACCGCGGCCCGGGCGTTCGTGTTGGCTGTGACGCTCGCCTTTCTCGTGCTCGCGGCCCAGTACGAGAGCTGGACCCTGCCGCTAGCCGTGGTGCTGGTGGTGCCGCTGTGTCTGCTCTGTGCGGGGTTCGGCGTCCACTACGTGGGCCATGACATCAACATCTTCACGCAGATTGGCTTCATCGTGCTGGTGGGCCTGGCCTGCAAGAATGCCATCCTGATCGTCGAGTTCGCCAAGCAGCGGCGGGAGGCCGGGGCCGACCGCCGCGCCGCCACTCTCGAGGCCTGCCGCCTGCGGCTGCGGCCCATCATCATGACGTCGGTGGCCTTTATCCTCGGCGTGGTCCCGCTGGTCTTGGCCGAGGGCGCCGGCGCTGAGATGCGGCGCACGCTGGGAGTGGCGGTCTTCACGGGCATGGCCGGCGTGACGCTCTTCGGCATCTTCCTGACGCCGGTCTTCTACTACAGCATCCAGTTCCTGACCGATCACCTCTGGCGGAGCGATGGGCCGACGGCCGGCTCGCCGTCCGCTTCAGTCTGATGCGTCTACGCATCACTGCAGCAGACCGGCCGACTCCAGCCAGGTCGTGAGGCTGGCCGTCTGCTGTCCGGAATTGTCCATGCGTGGGAGCTTGTGCTGCCCGCCGAGTTTGCCCTGTGCCCGCATCCAGACGGCGAAGCCGTGCGGCCGAACCAGACGGACCTCGGGCGCCAGCAGGCTGGTATTCCCCTGGCGATGGGCCCGGTAGTCGTCGTTGATTCGGGACAAGGCGGCGTCGAGGGCGGCGGCGAACTCGGCCAGCGAGCGCGGCGGCGTTTGGAATTCCACGAGGAAGCGGTGCCGGCCGACGTCGGCGGCTTGCTCGGGGAACACGGGCCCGACATGGAAGTCCACCACGTCGGCCTGGCAGGCCCGGGCCGCGGCCGTCACCGCCTGCTCGACTTCCTCGCTGATGAGATGTTCGCCAAAGGCCGAGAGGAAGTACTTGGTCCGACCCGTGAAACGGAGCAGCGGCGGGTCGCGGCGTTCGAAGGCCACCGTGTCGCCGACAATGTAGCTCCAGAGCCCGGCACAGGTCGTGACCACGACGGCGTACTGCACGCCGACTTCCACTTCGTGCAGCCCATGCCGCGTGGGGTGGGGCTGGTCCAACTCGGCGACGGGAACGAACTCGTAGAAGAGGCCATGGTCGGGGATCGGCCGGAGCAGATCGTAGCGGGGATCCTCGAAGGCAATGAAGCCCTCTGAAGCGGGGTAGGACTCGAGGAAGCGGACCCGGTCGCTGCCCACTTCGCGGCGGAAAAGGTCGCGGTAGGGCTCAAACTTGATGCCCCCGTGAACGATGAGCTGCAGGGTCGGCCAGACCTCGGCGAGCGTGGCCTTGCCGGCCAGTTGCTTGAGCCGCTGGAAGAGCAGGAGCAGCCAGCTTGGTACGCCGGAGAGGAGTGTAATCGGCAGCGTGAGGCTGGCCCGAGCCAATTCGTCGAGCTTGGCTTCCCAGTCGGTCTCATGGGCCAGTGAGAGGGGCGGGAAGGTATAGGGCCGTAGCCAGGGCTGGACTTCGATGGCCGCGATGGCGGAGAGATCGCCGGCCAGGCTGCCATCGTCGAGCGGGGTCAGCGCGGTGGAGCCGCCGAGGAAGAAGACCCGGCCGCTGAAGAGCGTGGCCTGGGGGTAGGCCAAGGCATAGAGGCTGAGCATGGTCAGCGCTGCTTGCCGATTGGACAGGAGCATGTCGCGGCTGATGGGGATGTACTTGGTGGAGCCGCTGGTCGTGCCCGAGGAGAGAGCATGATAGGGGATGCGCTCGGGCCAGGTGGCACCGGCCACGCGGGGGAAGACCGGCTGCCAGTAGTCGCGCCAGAAGTCCTCATAGGAACGAAGCGGGACGAGGCGGCGATAGTCGGCCACGCTGCGAATGCGGCGGAAGGCATGCTCGCCGCCGAAACGCGTGCTCTGGGCCTTGAGAATCAGGCGTAGGAGTTGCCGTTCCTGGGTGTGCGCCAGGGGAGCTTGCTCGACCTCGGCAGCCCGGCGGCGGGCATAGGCATGGAAGAACCTATCGGCGGAGCGGCGGACCACCCGGGTCCCGCTCACGCGCTCGATCAGATCGGCCCAGCGCATGGCGTTGGATCCTCGAACACCGTTAGAGGGCGACGGTTAGGCCAGAGCGGGGGCCGGCAGCCGACCCGAGTCCGCGCTGGCGACCAACTCGGCCTGGCCGGCAGGCTCGCGCTGCAAAGGAGCGCCCGTGAGGAACCGCTTGACCAGCTTGTTGACCAGCCGCGGCTTCTCGATCTGCGGGGCGTGGCCACAACGCGGAATCACCACCGTCCGGAACATGGGCAGGTCGCGGACCGCCTCGACGATCGGTTGCGTCTCGACAATCTGGTCCTCGGCACCACAGATGATCAGCGTCGGCGCCTGAATGCGGGGCAGCTTGTCGACCACGCGGTTGCCGTGCGTTCCCTTGACCGTGCGCAGGATGCCCTTCTTCCAGGCCTTGCTCGACGTCAGGGTGGCATAATGGCGAATGACGCCGGGGGCCAGGCAGCGGCGGTTGTAGAAGATGGCGGCCAGCATCGACTCGGCATCGCTGGAGCGGCAGCCCTCGACAATCGGCAGCCGCTTTTCGGTCCCCATGCCCGAGGGGCAGAGCAGGACGAGCCGGCCAAGTCGGTCCGGATGCCGGACGGCATAGTGGAGCGCCACCTGGCAACCGAGGCTGCTGGCGACGATGTGATAGGGCGGGGTCTGCACGAACGAGTCGAGGAAGGTCTCCAACTGGTCGGTGAGGTAGTCGACGGAGATGGGCAGGCCGTCCGCGATCCGCTTCTGGAGCACCGGGCCGTCGTAAATCAGGAACTCGGGCACCTTGACGTCGAAGAACCTGTTCCAGTAAAGGCGGTTGCAGTACCAGCTCGAAGCCTGCTCCGCCAGGCCGTTGAGCAGGATGAGCGGCGGCCGGGGCCCGGAGCCCCCCGGGGCCCTGACCCGAGTGCTGCGAGGGAAACCCCGGCCAGAAGCCATCGTGTTGCAGCCAACGGATGGCGGACTGTAAGAGTGTCAACATGGGGATGCCCCCTTGGCAAGCGGCTCCGGGAACGAGCGCCGCCCGCGTTCCAATCGCGGCGGCGCGGATGATCCAGTCACCCCAAGCATCGTCGCCCGTTATGGTAGACGGAGGCGACGAAGATGCGGTGAAGAATGGTTGAGAGTTGGCGCGCGAGGCCCCAGCCAGATGCGGACAATGCGGGCCTCCTTTCCCGAACGGGGCGACATGGTATTTCGACCGCCGCAGCTTAAACTATCGGGAAGCGCCTTGGCAAGCAGATTCGCCCCATCCGAAAGTGAAAACCCGTGACCGCCGATCTCGCCGAACGTCTGAACAAACACCTGGCCGCCAGCGGCTTCGGCTCGCGCCGCCGCTGCGATGAACTGATCCAGAAGGGCCACGTTCGCCTCGATGGCCAGATCGTGACCGATCCAAGCACGCGGGTCCGGCCCGGCCAGGAGGTCACCGTTGACGGGCAATCGGCGGCCGCCCAGAAGCTCACCTACTGGCTGCTCAACAAGCCCAAGGGCTACTTGTGCACCAACCACGACCCGGCGGGTCGACCACGGGCCATCGACCTGATGCTCCACGTGCGGCAGCGCCTGTTCACCGTGGGCCGACTCGATGAGGCCAGCGAAGGGCTGCTGCTGCTCACCAACGACGGCGAATTGGCCCAGCGCCTGACTCATCCCCGCTACGGGATCGAAAAGACCTACATGGTCCAGGTGGCGGGGCGTACCAGCCGCGAAGATGTCCAGAAGCTTCTGGACGGCGTCTACCTCGCCGAGGGCAAGGCCCGGGCCAAGCGCGTCCGTCGACTGGGAACCCGGGGCGAGTCGACCCTGCTGGAGATCGTGCTCGCTGAGGGCAAGAACCGCGAGATCCGCCGCATCCTCGCCAAGCTGGGCCACAAGGTCATGCACCTGCGCCGCGTGGCCATGGGATCGCTGGAGCTGGGCAGCCTGCGCAAGGGCAAGAGCCGCAAGCTGGCCCCCGAGGAAATCTCGGGTCTCCGCCGCCTCGCGGGATTGGAGCCGCGCCGGCCGGACCGAACCTCCGAGAACGCCCCGGCCGCCGAGCCCCAGCCCATGGCCCAACCCGGCACGAGAGCCCAGCCCGGCGGTGCGCACAAGCCACGGGCCAAGCCCGGCCGGCCTGCTCAACGGCAGCGGCCGCTGCGCCCGCGCCGGCCACCCGCAAGGGGCGAGCTCCCGCGCCGCGATCGCGGCACCAGACGGCCACGTACCTCCAAGCCCTGAGGCTGATGCCCGTTAGCGCGGCTGCGGTAGCGATAGAGGACGGGGCATGTGCGGCATTGCGGGAATGGTCGATCTCATGGGGCAGCGTGTGCCACCCAGGCCTGTCCTGGAGCAGATGGCGGCAGCCCTTTATCACCGCGGCCCCGACGAGGAAGGCTACTTCGTCGGCCCCGCCATCGGCCTGGCGGCTCGACGACTCAGCATCGTCGGCCTCGCCGATGGCCAGCAGCCCATCTTCAACGAATCCGGCCAGGTCGTCACCATCTTCAATGGCGAGCTTTACGACGACGCCGACACCCGGGCAGCACTCGAAGCCAAGGGCCATCGCTTTCGCACTCATACCGATACCGAGTTACTGGTCCATCTGTGGGAAGAACATGGACCCGAACTGCCGCTGCACTTGCGGGGCCAGTTCGCCTTCGCTCTCGCCGACTTGGAGCGGCGCACGGTGCTGTTCGCACGGGATCGGGTCGGCATTTGTCCGCTCTACTTCGCCGAGGCAGACGGCTGGCTGCTCTTCGCGAGCGAGATTAAAGCCATTCTGGCCTCAGGGCTCCACCTGGCGGAACTCGACCCGCAGGGCCTGGACCATGTGCTCACCTTCTTCGCCTTCCCGACCGAGCGCACCCCCTTCCGAGGGATCGAGATGCTGCTTCCGGGCTGGCGGCAACGGGTCGTGCTGGGTCAGGAGGGCACACGGGCGCAGGTCCGTCGGGAACGCTACTGGGACTTCAATTTTCCGGATCGGGGCAGCGAGCGAGAGCCGGCCGGCCTGAGCCAGGCGATCGACGAGTTTGCCGGCCAGTTCGATCGAGCGGTGCGGCGGCGGCTCCGAGCCGACGTTCCCGTCGTGAGCTACCTGAGCGGCGGCGTCGATTCAGCCACGGTACTGGCCGCGGCGTCGCGCCTCCATGGCCGGCCCTTGCCCGCCTTCACCGTCCGCATCCCGGCCGCCGGGTTGGATGAGTCCGCCGCTGCCCAGCGCATCGCCGACCAGGTGGGAAGCCCGCTTACGGTCATTTCCGGCGATTCCGAGTCGCTGGCGGAGATGTATCCCAAGGTGATCTTGGCTGCCGACACCCCCGTGACCGACGTCACCGGCGGCGCCTTGCACCGACTGGCGGCCGAGGTTCACCGCCAGGGATTCAAGGTCGCGCTGACTGGCGAAGGGGCCGACGAGGCCCTGGCGGGCTATGCCTGGTTTCGTGGTCGCAAGGCCATCGACCTGCTCGACCTGCCGGGACTGCCGCTTGGTCGAATGACCAGGCGCCTACTGGCGCGTGTGATGGCCCCCACCCTGCCCTTGCAGCGATTCCTGCGCAACCATGAGCTTTCGGGCGGCAACGCAGCCCTCACGGGACTCTACTCCATGTACAGTTCCGTGCGCGACCGCCTGTACTCGGCCGACCACTGGGACCGGCTTGGCTCCTACGAGGCTTTCAGTGAGTTGCCTCTCGACCGGGACCAGATGCGGCGGTGGCATCCGCTCAATCAGAGTCTCTACTTCACTTACAAGACCCTGCTGGCGGGACTGCTCCTGCAGGCCCGAGGCGACCGCGCTGCGATGGCCCACTCCGTGGAGACGCGCTATCCCTTCCTCGACGAAGACCTGATCGACTGGTGTGCGAGCATTCATCCACGCTGGAAGCTGCGCGGCCTGACGCGGAACAAGTACATTCTCCGTTCCTATGCCCGCACGCTCCTGCCGGCGGCAATGGCCAGGCAGCCCAAGGCGATGTTCCGTGCCCCCTCTGGACCCACGCTCTTCTCCCAACCGCCGGCCTATGTCCGGCAACTGCTGGCTCCCGAATCGCTCCGGCGGACCGGACTCTTCGATCCCGAGCGCGTCCAGGCCGAATTGGCAAGCCTGCAGCAGCGCTGGCGACTTTCCGGCCGACGCCTGAACGTCGAGATGGGACTGGCGGGCGTGGTCGCCACCCAGCTTTGGCACCACCTCTACCTGGGCGGAGGACTCTGCGATCTGCCTGAGTGGTCGCCGCCCACTGCCCGGCCGGCACCGCTGCCCGCTAGCGATCATTGACCCAGGCCTGCCAGCCCAGCCCGAGCAGCACCGCCAGCGAGCGGACCATCTCATGGACGTTGACCTTGGATTGCCCCCGGTCGCGATCGACGAAGACGATGGGCACCTCACGAATGCGGGCCCCGGCTTGCTTGCAGCGATAGAGCATCTCCTCCTGGAAGGAGTAGCCGCGCGAGCGCAGGTCGACGAGGCGCAGCCGCCGCAACAGGTCGGTCCGGTAGCAACGGTAGCCGCCGCTGACGTCGTTGGCAGGCAACCCCAGGAGGACGCGGCACAGGACATTGACCAGCCGGCTGATCAAGTAGCGCGACCAGGGCCAGTTGCGTACGCCGCCCCCGGGGATGTACCGGGAGCCGATGACCACGTCGGCCGCGGCCGCTCGGTCGGCCATGGCGGGCAGGTACTTGGGGTCGTGGCTGAAGTCGGCGTCGAGATTGATGAAGAAATCATACTCATGGGCGGTGGCGTAGCTCATGCCCGTGAGGATGGCGGTCCCCAGGCCCAACTTCCCCGAGCGGTGCAGGACCTTGATTTGGGGATCGGCGGCGGCCAGAGCGTCGGCCAGGGCGCCGGTCCCGTCTGGCGAGGCATCGTCGATGACGAGCAGGTCGGCGGCGGGCATGGCGGTGCGGACCGCAGAGACCAGCCGGGGCAGGTTTTCGGCTTCGTTGTAGGTGGCGGTCCCGACTAACCACCGGGGCGGATGGGGCTGCGGTTCCGATGATGCGTTCACGCTGCCGGCCGCCTGACCTTGGGTCTGGGGACAGCCCATTGCAATTGCAGGGCTGGCGACGCTAGACTAAATGAAGTCCCGGGGTGTGGCAAGCCAGGCCCGGCCTGGCGTCACGGGTCCGAACGCCGTCCGCCCCGCTGGACCGGACCAAGCCGTGCACTTCCTACCAGGGTTAAACCATGTCCGCTGCCGCCCTGCTCGTTGTGTGCCCGCAGTGCCAGAAGAAGTATCAGGTACCGGCCGTGGTGCGGGGCAAGAAGATCCTGTGCAAGAACTGCCAGGCCCAGATCCCGGTCCCGGCTGCCGCCGCGGCAGCACCGGCGCCTCCTCCCGCCAGCGTCAATCCGGCTCAGGCCGAGGCCCAGGTCGAGGACGAGTGGAAGAACTTCAAACCCTACGATGTGATTCGCGAATCCGATCTACCCCGCTGCCCCTTCTGCGCCGCGGAGGTTGAAGAAGATCAGATCGTTTGCCTGCAGTGCGGCTTCAATCGCCAGTCGCGCGATCGCCACGATTACAAGATGTACCATCCGCTTACCCCGGCGGACTGGGTCCGCTGGCTGGGGCCCGGCGTGGCGGCTGTGATCGGCCTCACCTTCCTGATCATCTTGGCTCAGTCGGTCTTCACCCACGCCCCCTACAATCCGCACCTCGACTACATCTACTTCACGCCCGAGTACAAGGCGATTCCCGTCTATCTCTTCCTGATCACCCTGCTGGCCATCTTCAGCTTGGGCTGGTTCGCGATCAAGCGCCTGGTCATCAATCCC
>CALLZJ010000283.1 GCA_937858435.1 uncultured bacterium | reverse complement strand
GATTCGATGGTCATGGACATCAGGCAGTCCTCATCAGGCAGGGCACGCGGCGTCTGCCGCGCGTTTCAAGATCGTAATCATTTCCGGGCCATGCTGGACAAAGGCCTCGAGGTCCCAGCCTTGCTCGCGCTGCATGGCCAGAATGAACTCGAGCCAGGCGGGCGGCGTCCACACGTGGAAGTGTATGCTGTACCGGATGCTCTCGAGGTATTCGAGTTGCTGCTCCGCTTCCGCCTGGTCCTGGGCCTTGTTGACCAGCCACACCCATTCTTCCAAGTGTTGGCGGCGTGAGGCGGCGGGGCCAAGCAGATGGTCCGCGTACAGGTGCCCGAGCGGCGTGACGGGCCGATCGCGGTCGAACGTGAACCGCTTGTCCGGCACGGCCAGGTACAGGATGCCAGCGGTCCGCAGGACGCGCCGCAGATTCCGTAGCGTCCCAATGGCGTCTTCGCAGTGCTCCAGGAAATGGTTGGCAATGACGAAGTCCTGAGACTCCTCCGTTACCTTACTCAGCGTTTCGCCATCGTCGAGGATGTCGGGTTCGACCAGGGGCCAGTCACGCAGCTCCGGGTAGTGGCGGCGGAGTTCGGCCACGGGCAGCCGATCCACGTATTGGACCCGGGCGGCTGCCGGCACGACGAGCGGCTGATGCAGCGCGCCGATCTCCAGCCCGTGACCGCGAAGGTAGGCCCGGGCCAGCGTTTCGCGATCCAGCGCGGCGGGCGGCGCGGAACGAGACCGCGACGACCTGGGGGGACGAGGACGCACCCAATCCTTGACGAAATCCAGCATAACGCCTCCTTGCGCTACCCATCACGTCGGCTCCGAAGCCAGAGCGGCTCCGGCCGCGACTCTACTTCGCGACTTCCGCTTTCAGCCCTTGGGCCATCTTGATCTCCGTGGCGTGATTCACCGTCCAGGAGATCTTGTGCGTGACGACGTCGGCCATGCCCGCCGCCGACGGGTGGCCGTTGCCCGACTTCTTAACGCCGCCAAAGGGCAGGTGCACCTCGGCACCGATGCAGGGCAGGTTGACGTAGCCCATGCCGAACTCGCACTCTTCCCGAATGTGCCGCATCTTGCGGTAGTCTTCCGTAATGACGGCCAGCGACAGCCCGAAGTCCGTGTCGTTGTAAATGCGGACGGCATCGTCGAGGTCGTGGAACGGGATCAAAGCGACATGGGGTCCGAACACCTCCTCACGGACGGTGCGGACGCCGGGCTTGTGCTCCTGGCGGTAGACGAAGGGCGAAAGATAACAGCCCTGGGCGTGGCTGGGCTGGCTCATCCGCCCGCCGTCCAGCAGCACTGTGGCGTTCTCTTTCTTGGCCAGGTCGTTGTACTGGAGCACCTTTTCGACCGCGCCCTCGTGGATGACCGGGCCGGCGAAACTCTGCGGATCGAGTGGATCACCAATCTGCAGCCGCTTGGCCGCGGCCACGTACTGCTCCGCGAAGCGGTCGATGATCGAGCGCTGCACCAGCAGCCGGCCCGCCGAGACGCACCGCTGGCCGCTGGTTTTGAACGCCGACAGGATGCCCGCCGCCACGGCCAGGTCCAGCTTGCAATCGTCAAACACGATGACGGCGCTCTTGGAGCCCATTTCGCAAGCCACGATTCGGTCATGAAAGTCGGCTGAGATGCGCTGAATGCGGCTGCCCACGTCCCAACTGCCGGTGAAGAGTATGACGTTCACATCCGGGTTCTTGACCAATGCCTCGCCGGCCACGTGGTCGCCATGCACGAGGTTGACCACGCCCGGCGGGAAGCCCGCTTCAAGAAAGAGGTCGATGAGCTTCTGGCCAATGGCCGGTGTGTCCTCGCTCGGCTTGAAGACCGTCGTGTTGCCTTCCAGCAAAGTCGGCCCCAACATCCAGAGCGGAACGGCGAAGGGGAAGTTCCAGGGCGTGATGACCGCTGCCACGCCCCAGGGCTTTCGACGGATGAAAGCGTCCTTCTCCGCGATCTCCGAGGCGACGATCTGGCCCGTCGGCATCCGCCCCGTGCCGAAGACGTACTGCACCATGTGCAGCCCTTCGATTACCTCGGCCCGGCACTCGTTGAAGATCTTGCCGCACTCGTTGGCCATCAACCGCGCCAGGGCGTCGACGTCGCGCTTGATGAGCTGGCACAGTTGGTCGAACAGTTCGGCCCGATGGATACGGCTGGTGCGGCGCCAATCCGGGTAGGCGGCCCGAGCGGCCCGGACTGCGGCATCGGCGTCGGAGGCGGTTCCTTTCGGAAATGAACCCACCACCTGGCCGCGATTCGCCGGGCTGCGACTTTCGAAGGACTGGGCCGCCTCTTGCTGCCGCTTCGGTCCGATTAGGTGAAAGCCCGTCAGTTGGCCCAGCGGCTGCACAAGCTGCGTCATGGTTGGTTCCCTGGTCGAGGTCCGGTCCTGTCCCGGATTATAAGCGGGCAGCGCCGGCGCAGCAATGCGGGCCGGGCCAGCCTAGCGTCCCGGCGGCAACCCCTGCCCCACGGGCGGCGGCGTCTTGGGCATCGCCGCGATCCAGGCCCGAATGAGGGCGACCCCCTCGGCATCGAGCAGACGCCGGGGCAACTCAGGCATCATGATGCCCGGTTCGGTCGATTCCAGCCGAAAGACCAGGATGGAGGCATCCGGGTCACCCGGCACGATGTCGTAGAGCCGGCCCCCCGAACCACGACCGGCGGCCACGGGTGACTTCCAGACCCCGAACTGGGCGGGGTTGGTCTGCTCCAGCCGCAGGTCAAGCCCAGACTGCATCGCCGGCCCGTGCGGATTGTGGCAGTGGGCACAGTTGATCTCAAGCCAGGCTCGGGCCCGCTCCTCCAGGGTGCCTGATGCGGGTTCATTCCAGACAGCCGTTCGCGGCACTGCGACGCCCGCCGGCAGCCCCGTGAGTTGGCCGAGTTCCTTCCAGCGCTCGAGCTGATGATGCGGCTCGTGGGGAGCAGTCCGATTCAGGTAGCGGGCCTTGGGCCCGATCGGCTGCATCACCTTACCAATCTCGTGGCAGCCCTTGCACTGATTCGAGTTGGGAATGATGTAGGCGTTGCTGCGGGTCTGACCGTCGAAGTGGACCCACGTGGCCTTCACCGTATCGCCGACTTCTTCCAGCACCGCGTCGGCTTGTTCATCGTTCCAGATGTAGGGCAGCCCAATCCAGCCCGCCGCCTGCTTCCACAGGATGCGGGTTTCGAGCAGCCGCTCGCCTCGCTCCGGGTGACGCTGATCGTGGGGATAGGAAAAGGTCTTGGCAATGATGGTGCCGACCGGGAAGTCGAACACGTCATTGGCAT
>CALLZJ010000282.1 GCA_937858435.1 uncultured bacterium | reverse complement strand
TGGGTGGGGTGGGTGGTGTGGTGGGGAGGGGTGGCGTGGGCGGCATGATTGGCAGGGGTGGTATGGGCGGCATGGGTGGCGGCATGATGGGTGGTATGGGTGGGATGGGTGGCATGATGGGCATGGGGGGCATGGGTGGCATGGTTCCACCGCCCTGGACCAGCACCTTCTTCTCCCGCGCCATCAACGCCGACTCGCTGATGCAGCTCATCAGCCGGACCATCGACAACTCGCCCAACACCTGGCGCGTTGGCGATACGGGCGCGAACGCCGTGACAGGTCGGGATGGCGGGGCCGACGAGCCGCCGCCGGTCGATCCGCTGACGACCGACACCATCGAGTACTATGATCCCTGCTTCGCCATGGTGGTGAAGGCGCCGTCGCAGCGCAACCCCCGCATGTCGGGCGGCCGCGCTGGCAACGACTTCGCCCGCGGTCTGCCGCCTGCGGGTGCCAATCCGCCGGCCGTTGCGGGTGGCAATCCGCCGGCCAATCCGCCCGCCAATCCTCCGGCGGGTGGGAATGCAGGTGACGTGGCTAGCGGTCAGGGCCGACGCGACCGCGCGGACGACATCGATCCGCGGACCGCGTGGGAAGGGGCGCTGGCACAGAGTTCGGTCCCGCCGGGCATGATGATCGCGGCGGCGGCGTTCCTGACCGAACAGGGTCAGCACGAACACGCGGCCGAGCTGCTGAAGGCAGCCCTGCGTCTGGGCGTGCATCTGCGGCCCTGGATGTTCGAGGCCTTGGCCCTCAATCTCGAGTTGGCCAAGGGCAGCCCTGAAGAGATCGAACGGGCCTTGCTGTCGGCGGCCGACCTCAACCCCACCTCGTCGTCGGGATACCTGGCGGCGGCGCGGGCGATGAGTCAGCACCGCAAGTGGCAACGGGCCTTGGAGTTCTGCCGCAAGGCTGCGATCCATGAGCCCAACAGCCCGCTGGCCTATGTCGAAGCTCTGACGGCAGCGACCGAGGCCAAGGACGAAGCGGCGCTCAACTGGGCGGCGACCAACCTCCTGTCGCGCGACTGGCCGACGGCTGATCTCGACCTGCATGGCTTGGCCGTGCAGGCTCTGAATCGGCTGGCCGCTACGTTCGCCAAGGAAGGTCGCGGTCTCGAAGCCGAACGCCTGACGGGTCTGGCCAATGCTCCGCGGCAGCGCGATCTCGTCGTCCGCCTCACGTGGCAGGGCGATGCCGATCTCGACCTCTCCGTGCAGGAGCCGGTCGGCACGAGCTGCTCCTACCGGCATCGCCAGTCGGCGGGTGGTGGCACGCTCCAGTCCGATCGCAGCGCGGCCAACCGGGTGCAGACCTACTCGGCGGCCGAGGCCTTCTCCGGCGACTACCGGGTGACCGTGCGGCGGGCCTGGGGCCGGACCGTGGGCAACAAGGCCACGGTCGAGATCATCCACAATCAGGGCACGCCACAAGAGCGCGTGCAACGGGAAACCGTGGTGGTCGAACAGGATGCCACGCTCACCGTGAAGGTTGCCAGCGGACGCCGGACCGACCTGGCCCAGGTGCCCGCGCCGGATTGCTACCATCAGCTCACGGCACTCTTGCAGCCGACCGAGTCGGATGCCCGGGAGTCCTTGCAGAATCTGGCGACGCCGGTGCTGCAGGGTACGGCCGGCTACATCCAGGTCGACCTGCCGGATGAACTGAACCCGCTGTTGAAGGCGGCCCGGCGGCTCAACACTCCGTCGCGGCAGCTGCGCCAGTCGGTGATCGCTCCGACCTACGGCGGCAACATGAGCCTGAACGCGCGCTCGGTGCCCTCGGCCGACGGTCGTTCGGTGCGCCTCGAACTCGAGCCGGTCGTTGTGAGCGGCTCGGCTAGCTCGGGGGCGGCTCGGTTCCCGATGATCCCGGGCGGCCAGTAAGCTGGCATCGTCCGTGAGATAAACTCCGGGCCCACTCGTCCTGCTGGCGAGTGGGCCCTTTCACTTCCCTAGCGCTGGCGTGGGCCTGACTCATGAGCGACGACGATTTCGGCATGCCCTGTCCGGGTGCGATCGTCGTTCAAGCCGAATGGACGCAGCCGCGTCTCGATCGCCTACCCACCCAAGGCCCCTTTGAATTCGAGAAGCTTTTTGGTCGCCCAGGCCCGGTGGTCCTAGACCTGGGGTGCGGCAATGGCCGGTTCCTGGTCGCCGCCGCCCTGGCACGCCCCGAGGCCAACTTCCTCGGCGTGGATACGGTGCCCGTGGTGGTGCGGCATGCGGTGGAGCGCGTCCGCCGCCGGGGCTTGGCCCACGTCAAGCTGGCCGTGGCCGATGCCCGTGAGGTGGTGAGCCGGCTGCTGCCGCCCGGGTCCGTGCATGAGATGCACTTCTATCACCCCCAGCCCTACTTCGACCTGGCCTATGTCCATCGTCGGCTCTTCACCGCGGCCTTCATGGCTCAGGCCGTCGCGGCCCTCGCTCCCGGCGGCCTGTTCATCGTCCAGACCGATAACCCGGGCTACTGGAACTACCTGAATGAACTGATCCCGCTCTTCCTCGACTGGCAGCCGCTGGCGGGGCCGTGGCCGGATGCGCCCGCGGGCCGGACCCGGCGTGAAATCTTGGCCCGGCAGCAGGGGCTGGCGATCTATCGTGGCCTGGGAACGCTGCCCGCGACGCTCGATCTGCCCACGGCCATCCGCCGGGCCGAAGCACTTCCTCCGCCTGTGTTTTCAGCGGATCGTCGGCTGCGGGAGCTGGAGCGCCAGGCATGAGGGTGGGCCGGCTGCGGGGGCGATTGTGCGGGCCGGATGGGCTGCGCCTGTCCTACGGCCAGCCTGGCCGGTCGATGCCGGGAAAGGGCGGGTTGGGAACAAGGTGAGTCTGAAGTTCCGACGATAGAAAGCGTGTCAACCGACCGAGCGGCCCCGACTCCTGAGCCGATGGTTGCCATGAGGGCAGTCATCGATCAGCAGGTGCCCCCCTCACCTGCCAGCCGCCGACCGTGCGACACCCCTGTTCCCCCCACCTGAAGCCAGCCACGCTCCCCCCGTGGCTGGTTTCTTTTTTGCTTCCGGCCGGTCTCACTTCGCCGGCGCGGCGTCGGCCAGGCGCATCGACTTTCGCAGCGCCCGGAAGACAGGTTCGAGGTGGTCGGCCTCCAGATCGTGGGCCTGGCACAGGACGAGCAACGTCGCCGAGGCCGAGCGGAAGCACCGGACCCAGCAGGTGGTCGTGAGGTCGAGGCTGATGAAGTGGACGTCGCGTCCCTGGGCCCGACAGCCGGCGATCATCTCCCCGGCGGTCTCCTCTTCCAGCTCGGGGTAGTCCTCGCGCAAGG
>CALLZJ010000281.1 GCA_937858435.1 uncultured bacterium | reverse complement strand
TTTCGATATCCGGAACCCAGTCGTCGATGCCGACGGTGGCGGCCGCGGCAGGGGCCGAGCTCGGCTGCATCCAGGCCGAGAGCAGGCCCAGGACCAGACCACAGCCCATCATCACGCTGCGCCGGACCCAGGGGTCGCCGGGCCGCCCTTCCCAGAAGAGCCGAGTCGGCACCACCACGGTCCAGACGGCCAGAATGGTGAGATTCAGGTTGGCGACCAGGAACGTGAAGTCGGGTACCCCGTGGCGGGGTCGATCCAGTGCGGCCCAAATCAAGAGAGCGAGCGTGGCCCACAGCACCGTCAAGGCCATGGACGTACTCGTTTCGAGCAGGGTCGCCCGAAACCCGAGCGGTGGGAGCGCGGCGTCCGGCGTCGGCTGGGCGCCCGCACCGAACCAGCCCCCGACAAACGTCGCCATCGGCACCTGGCCCGAGACGGGCTTGGCCTGCTGGTACGACTGCGTGGCGGGCAGTGGCGCCGCGGGGACCGCCAGCCGACTCAGGTCGGCCTGCATCTCCGTCATGGCCTGATAGCGCAGCTTCGGATCCTTGGCCAGGCTCTTGCCGACCACAATGGTGAGATGGTTGGGCAGCTTGGTCAAATCGGGGGCCGCGGTGAGGTGCTTCATGAGAATCTCGCCCGCCGTCTCCCCGTCGAAGGGCGGCCGACCCACGATCATCTCATACAGGATCACCCCGGCCGCGTAGACGTCGATCTGCTTGCCATAATTGCCCGTGGAAATCTCCGGGGCCATGTAGTGGACCGTGCCCACGCTCTGGGTCTGCGGGCTCTTCTGCGAGCCGGAGATCGACTTGGCCAGGCCATAGTCGCCAACCTTGACGACGCCGTTCTCCAGGAAGATGTTGGCGGGCTTGAGGTCCCGGTGCACGATGCCGTTGTCGTGCAGGTAGGCCACCGCCTTGGCCAGATCGCCGAAGATCTTCTGGGCCAGATCGACCGGCACACCGTTCGGATGACGATGCAGGAGGTCGGACAGATTGTCGCCGGCCACATACTCCATGACCACCCAGACCTCGCCGTCCGCTCCCTGGCGGATGTCGTAGAGGGTGACAAGGTTGGGATGCTTGAGATTTAGGCAGTGCTGCATGCCGCGCAGCTCGACCTCATGATTGCCGCGCACCAGCTTCAGGGCCACTTCCTTGCCGGCATCGCTGAGGGCGTAATAGACCTCGCCGAAGCCGCCCTGGCCAATGCCGCGCTTGATGACATAGCCATCCAGCGGCCGAGCACCCGAGCCATAGCTGAACTTGGACATGGACGCACCTCAAACGCTGCAACGAGGACGAATTCGCGCGAGTCGACCGCGCCGGCGCTGCCGTCTGCTCTTCGCTCGGGCTGGCCGCTCCTTTAAGCCATTCCCCCGATTGCCCGACGACTTCCCGTCCCGGGCCACCCTGCCAGGCCGCCGGCGCCACCCGTCAGCGGCGCACGCCCACGACCTTGCCCCCGATCGGCTCCAGCGTGAAGCGGAACTCAGCCCCGCTCACCGTCGAGTCGAGCAGCAGACTGCAGCGCCCCCGATGGGCAACGCCGTCCACTTCGTAATCCTGCACGCTCTGGACAAAAAGTTCGTCCTTCTTCCGCAGCAGGGCGACCGGCCTGGGCAGTCCGGGTACCTGAATATGCGAGTCGGCCGTCTCCCCGAGCAACAGCGTGTCCGCCATCAAGATGATGCCGTCCAGCCCCATCGGCAGCCGCTGCCCGCCCGGCAGGCTCAGCCGGGCCGTCGTGCTGATGGCGATGGGCTGGTGAAACTGGAACGAGCAGTGATTGCCAAGGGTGATGGTATCGCCGTCGCGGAGCAAGGTCCGCGTCACGGGCTGGCCCCGGAGCGTGGCCGGGCGGAAAGCCTCGAAGAGATACCCCTCGGCATCTCGGTTGATGTAGGCATGCAGCCGCGAGATGTCGGCAAAGATCGGAATATCGACCTGGCCATCGGCGGCGGCAGCTTGACCGATGCTCACCCGGTTGGCCAGGCAGACCAGAAAGCCGCCCACGCCGTCGATCCAGAGAATGAAGCGGCGGGGCAGGCCCGGCGGCGGGTCGCCCGGCACGGGCTCGGACGGGCTGTGAGCATCGGTAGCCGGGACCGGAGCGGGAATGGGCTTGGGTCGATTCCCCACCGACGTCGGCGGTTCTAACTCACGCCAGCCCAGGCTTCGGGCGCGACGAACTTCCGGGTCATGCGGGGCGATCACCAGCAGCTCATCTGCCAGCCGGATCACCTCGCGCCATTGCCGTTGCTCCATGGCTTCTTGCAAGGCCGTCGCCAGGGCGGTAAATCGGTCCCTTAACTCCTGCACTTGTCGGCGATAGTTGGCCAGGGCGGCACAATCGCGCCAGGGGCCGGATTCCACCTTCACGAGAGCGGCTCCCAGTTCGCCCCGCCCCACCAACTCCTGGGCGGACAGCCACGTCCGGGCGGCGAGTTCCACCTCGGCCAAGGCCGGGCAGTTCAGCCGAAGTTCCTTGAAGGCGGCGGTACGCTCAAGCACCAGTTGAGGATGCCCCTGGCCGAGCAAATGTTCCAGGTGGGTAGTGGCTTCCGTGCAGACTTCACGGCGGTAGCCGTCGATCCGGGCGGCGTCGGTGCCGGCCCGCTGGGCTTGGGCCAAACTGCGCCAGGCGCCGGCCTGGTTTTGCTCGGCGAGCCGCCGCTGGGCCCGTTCGACGGAGAGCACGCCCAGGCGGTGGCGCAG
>CALLZJ010000280.1 GCA_937858435.1 uncultured bacterium | reverse complement strand
GTCAATCCCGAGAATCAGACCGGCCAAGCGCTCCTCCTGGAATGGGTTCAAGGCCATTATCGCCCCACCCCCGGCATGCATGGATTCTCCAGCCTGCGCTTCCCTACGCCGCGACCGGCATTGCCAACTGCCCCAACACCGACCCCCCTTGCTCCTGCAAGAAATCCGCCAGGTGCGCGAGCGGCCCCGTCGCTCCCTCCGCTTCATGGACGGCGGCCAGCCACCGAGGGAAACCGTACAGCACGGCCAGGTCGTCGAGGTTCATGGGCTCGAGGCGGACGTGGCGGCCGCCGCTCACCGCCTCGTCCCAGAGCGTCTTGCTCTTGCCCGTGAGTGTCACGTCGTCGGCCGGCCGCAGCAGGATGAGCTGATCCACGACGGGCGGTTCAAGCTGGAATGCGGCCAGCTTCGTCTGCAGGTCCTTGAGTTTGCCCGGCCCGCGCCCGAGGAAGAGGCCAATGCCCAGGCGCCAGGGCTGGCCGTCCTTGCCCGCCCAGTGGGCCAAGCTCAGGCTGCCATACGTCGGATGCTCGCCGAACGCCAGTTCCGGGACGACGTGCTTGAGCCGCCAGGGGCCCACCTTCACCCCATGTTCGAAGGCGGTCTGGAGAAACTGCCCCAGTCCAGCCTGGAGTTCGCGGGTCGCGCCGGTCAACGCCCCCTCGGGTTCGAGCTGGGCGCGGCTCATGGCCATCTGCTGCTTCCACAATTCAAGCCAGGAAGGGCGGCTCGCAGCGCTCGGCGTGCCCGCCGGCTGAATAGCTGGCTTCAGCGGCGCGGCGGCCGCATCCGCTTGCTGCGGGGCCGGTGCCGCTGCCTCGACCAGGACCACGCTCTTCACCGTGGGCGGCACCTCGGCGGGGGGCGGCAGGTCGCGCACGCCGGCCGCATCGCTCGTCGGGGCACCGAAGACGCGCTGATCGAAGAGCCGGCGGAACTGCTGGAGCATGTCGCGCAGCGTCGGCTCCGTCTTGGCCACGCGGTCGATCTCCTCCTCGCTGAAGGGGAAGATGTCGCTGACCAGGACCTCGGTGGGGAGCGTGTCGAGGGCTGGCCGGAGCCGTGCCGCCACGACCTGCCGCACCAGTTGGACCGGCGGCGCTTCCAGCCGCAGCGTCTTGATCGAGCCATGCTTGGGGAGATGGATCGGGTGATTGAGCCGATCCTGGATGTAGCCGTCCAGGGAGGGGACGAAGCGGTTCCACAGGCCGCGCTCGACGAAGATGAGAAAGCACAGGCCGCTCACCTGGTGCATGAGCTGGACGATGCCGGCGAAGAAGGCCTCGGCGACGCGGTGGCCGTCGTCGGTCCGGCGGGCCAGCAGCAGGTCTTCGAGCTGATCGAAGGCGACCACCACCGGCACGTGCAGTGTCTGGCACAGGTCCATGAGCACCTTGAGCAAGGCGAGCACCAGGTCCTGGCGGCTGGGACGGACCTGAAAGTCGAGGGCGGCGAAGCCGTCCGTGAGGAAGTTGGCCAGGCTGCTTTCGTCGCCGAGCAGGACGGCCCGAACGAAGCCCTGGCAGATGCGGCGGCGCATTTGGCCGGCGGCGTTGTGCGGCTCGGTGCGGTCGAGATGGGCGGCGATCATCTCGGCTGCCTGGGCCAGGTCCACCTGGGCTTCCTGGCAGGCGTTGCGCACGCTGACGTGGTTGCCGAGGGCCAGGGTTTCCAGCAGCCATTGGCCCCGGTCCTTGTCGGGGCTACCGAAGCCGAAGCGCCGAACCCAACGAGCCAGGGTCGGCGTCGGGAACAGGGTTGCGCGTTGTTCCTCGTCGAGATTCTGCAGCGTGGTGCGGAGCAGCCGTCGGGTCAACTCCTCGCCAATGAACTCGATGGGCCGCTTGCCCCGCTGGCGACTGCCGCCCAGGAGCGTGTCGATGAGCTGGAAGAGGACATACTCGGCGAAGTCGGTTCCCTTCTGGAATGTGCCCGGTGTTACGAGCAGTTGCCAGCCCGTGGTCGGCCCGTGCTTGATCGAGTGCAGGAGATGGGTCTTGCCCGCCCCCTTGTTCCCCTGCACGGGGACGACTTCCGAAGGCATGGCGGCGTCGGCGCGGTAGAGATCGACGACGGCCAGCAGTTGCTCCCGTTCCTGGGCGTAGAGGTCAGGCACGTGGTAGCGGGCACAGATTTCGTCGTCGGGATTGCGGGCGAAGTAGTTGCGAAACGGATTGCCATGCTGCCGGAGCATCTGGGCGGCCTGGCTGGTCGCGGTCGTGGCGTTCGTGGTCAGGGCAGTGCTCATGAGTCCCTCCTTGGTCTGGGGCGGCGGGCGCGGCCAGCGCCGTCAGCGACGGCTGATGTAGTAGATGACGGCATGCCCCACGAGCAGGGCCACGCCCGGTTCCGGTAGTTCATGCAAGGGGCCTGTCCAGGGATGCAGGTGAACGCGGCCAGCCGCACGCCAGCCGCGCACCAGGTCATGAAAGGTGCCCAGTGTTAACGTGGGCTCAAGCCGTTGGCCCGCGTGCCACAATTCGGGCAGGGGGCAGTCGCCACCCCCATGCTTACTTTGCCATCCGGCCAGATAATGCAGCAGCGTCTCCGCCAGGGGCTGAGGTTGAAGGGTCGCGTGGGACGGCTGGCCATTGCGTAGGTGGGGCTCGCCATGACTTGTAGTCTCTGGCAGGCCAAACGCGGCGGGTAGCCGGGCCAACGTGGCGGAGAGGATCGGCGTCAGCGTTTGTTCCCATGCTGCCGTCTCGCTTCGGAGCTTCTCGACGGCGGCTTGCAGCCGCAGGAGTTCCTGGCCGCGCGCTTCGAGTGCCTGCACCACTTGCCGGACCAGGTCGCGGGGATGGGCGTGTTGGCTCAGGTAGTCGAGACCCGCTGGGCTGAGGCTGGCCCAAGTGGCGGCCGACTTGCCCCGAGGGGGGGGGGCTTGGGTGTGGATCAGGCCCGCCGCGACGGCCGCCTGAGCTGCTTGCCGCCCGGCGGCCGTCGCCGGAAAGAGCCCAGCCCCCTGGCGCGAGGCGAGCAGCGGCTGTTGCCGAGGCGCGGCGACGGCCCGCAAGAGGCCCGTGATGATCGTTTCGTGATGCGGCTCCAGCAGTTCCGGCATGGGCCCTCCCTGGCATCCAAGGCGGAGCGCGCACCGGCCAAGGCCGACGGCGACCGCATCCGCGATTATCCGGTATCCCCCCGCCGCGGGCAAGAGCAACGGGGATGCGTGGGTAGGGGGTGCTGCAACGTTTTTGGGGCACCTCCAGGCGCCGCCAGGGCTCGCCACGCTTCTGGCCGCTAGCGCCAGGGCTCTCCAGAGGGTCGCCACGAGTGGTTTTGTGGCTCTTGGACGCTCGCGCCAAGCGGAATTCACAGGGTTTCAGGCCCTGCCACGCATCCCGGCGCTTGTTTCAGGCCCGGAGCCGCGTCCGCGCTCCCCCTTCAACTCCCCCAGCCGCCCTCCCGACCG
>CALLZJ010000279.1 GCA_937858435.1 uncultured bacterium | reverse complement strand
GGGCGTTTCTGGTATCGTACCAAAAGGCAGGGCCAGGCGTGATCCAGGAGCCGGCGGTATGACCGACCATCGGGGCGTCCCCAGCAAGTTCTTCCATGAGATCTACCAGCAAACCCCGGCCTGGGAGGTGGGCACGCCGCAGCCCCAGGTGATTCGCTGGCTTGAAGCGGGCCGCTGCACGGGACACGTGCTCGACTTCGGCTGCGGGACGGGCGAGAACGCGTTCTTGCTCGCCCAGCATGGCCTGAAAGTGACCGCCTTCGACCTGGTCCCCGCGGCCGTCGAGCAGGCCCGGACCAAGGCCCGAGAGCGCGGCCTGGAGGTCGACTTCCGCGTCGGCGATGCCCTTAAGGAAGTCGACTGGCCCATCCCCTTCGACACCATCCTGGACAGCGGCGTGTTTCACGTCTTCTCCGATGACGACCGACCCCGGGTGGTGGCGGGGCTGCGCGCGGCCCTGCGTCCCGGCGGGCTGCTGCTGATTCTCTGCTTCAGCGAACTGGAGACGTCGGAGGTGGGACCGCGCCGGCTGACCGAGAGCGAGCTGCGCTCCTGCTTCGCCGAGGGCTTTCAACTCGAAGAGTTGACCCGGACGCGGTACGCCAGCCTAGCCCACCCCGGTGGTGCCCAGGCCTGGGCGGCCGTCTTCCGCCGCGATGGCTGACGGATCGGAGGATGCGGCACCGGCCGACTCCGAGGCGTCGAGACGCACCTGCGGGCTGGCGCGTTCGGTCAGCTCGGCGGAGAAGAGCGGCAAATCGACAAACCCGGTCAGACGGGCCACGAGGTTCGACGGGAAGTGATGCACCTCCCGGTTGAACTCGGCGACCGCATCGTTGTAAACGGTGCGGGCATGGGCGATCTTCTCTTCCAGGGCAACGAGTTGATCGTGGAAGCGCATGTAGAGCGTGTTGGCCTTGAGTTCGGGGTAGGCCTCCTCCAGGGCGAGGAGCCGCTGCACGCCGGCCACGCAATCGCCTTCCCGGTCCACGCGGTCTTCCCGGGAGCCGGTCAGCGCTTCACTGCGGAGCCGGGCGATCCAGGCGAAGAGGTCCGCCTCATACTGCTGGTAGCCCTTCACCACCTCGACCAGGTTCGGGACCAGGTCGAAGCGCTGCTTGAGATTGACGTCGAGGGAGCTCCAGAACTGGTCGGCCCGGACCCGGAAGGTGACCAGGTTGTTGTAAGTCCGCATGGCCCAGACCGAACTGGTGAAGGCGACGGTGAGCAGCCCCGCGACGACGGCCAGCCCCGAGTGCCACCATTCGCGTTCGAGGTCGAAGTGCTCTTCGGGCCGCTGGAGGAAGCGCCCCATGGCATAGAAGGTGACCAGGAAGCCGGCGGTGAGGATGAACAGGCCGACGCGGTAGACGTTGCGTTCCCAGGCTTCGCCACTGTCGATGACGGCCTGCCCAGGCGGGGCGTGACGATGAGCGGGACGGGGCGATAAGGGGTGAGTGTGCGCTCGTTGTCCACGAACTCGACCACGCCGACGGCACTGACCTCGCCTGGGACGGGGATGAAGCGGGCGGTGTGACGCCAGCGGCCCCGGGTTTCGATCTTGCAGGGCTCGTCGCGGAACTCAGCCCGGAAGGCGTCGATGGGCATCAGGTGGCCCTCTTCTTCGAGGGCGAACGGGGCCGTCCCTTGCCGGGTGTCGCGGGTCTCCCAGGTCCATTCGGTGGTGGTCCGGCCCTTGCTATCGACCCGCGTCCGCTGCACGTACTCTTCGAGGGTGTAGTTGAAATGGACGGCCGGGAAGCCGAAGAACGGGACATCCACGGGGCGCGGGCAGACGACCTGGCCGCGAATCCAGGCATCGTCGTGCTCGGTGAGCAGGCGAATGGGCAAGGCGGGGGCGGCGGCGAGGATGGCATTGGTGCGGTCCCAGCGGCGCACCAGGGCCCAGAGCCCCCAGGCGATGAGGACGAGGAGTCCGCCGACGCAGGCAAAGATCAGCATCGGATGCATGGCTGCCCCCTCGGATAAGCCGGCTCCTGGTACTTCGCCATCTTAGCGGCCAGCTTGCGCCACTGCTGGAAAAACCGAGCGCTGACCGCCGCGCCGCAAGGCCATTGTCCGGCCGCACATCCCGCAGACATTCTCCATCTTCCAGGGCGATTTGGCCGATGATGTGAAAGTCGATTCAAGTCCGGGCCTCGATGGGCTTCTTGGGGGAAACCAAGCAAGGTGGGCCAGCAGGGCAGACGGTTGAATCCACGGCGGCAAGCGTGGAGTTGGTTACTCGGTCTGGCCCTGGGCTGGCTCGTGCTGGAACCCGTACGGGCACAGGAGCCCGCCACCGGCAAGCTCACCCCCCAGGAACTCGAAACGCTCCGCCAGATGATCCGGGAAGAGGTCAAGGCTGAGCTGGCGGCCACGCCAGCGCCACCGGCCAGCACGCCCAACCCGCTTCTCCCTGAACAGGGCGGACTGGAGGCCAGCACCGACCTCGGGCTCCACTGGCGGACCGCGGATCGCTCCTTCGCCTTGCATCTCGGGGGACGGTTCGAGTGGGACACCGCCTGGTTCACCCAGAGCGACGGCCTACTCATGGGCCCCGCAGCCGGCACCCGTCTCGAGGACGGCACGGCGATGCGCCGGGCCCGGCTGCGCGCGGACGGCACCGTGTGGCAGCAGATCGACTACGTCTTCGAGGTCAACTTCGCCAACATCCAGGACGTGGCCAACGTCAACAACGAGAACGTTGCCGTCGGCAGCGTCGGGCTCGCCAACGTCTTTCTGAACTTCCGCGACGTGCCGCTCGTGGGCAACGTTCGGCTGGGCCACTTCTCCGCCCCGTACGGTCTGGATCGCTTCACGGGCTCAACGGCCTTCGCCTACATGGAACGCTCATCGGGGGTCGATGCCTTCTGGGGCCCGAACTTTCGCCAGAGCGGCATCATGATTTTCGATGCCTTCTACGACCAACGCGTGACCGTCCACGCCACCTTCACGCGGATCGGCTTGGCCAATCTCAACAATCTGGCTTTCGACGCGGAGGACGGGCGCTATGCCGCGGGCGCCCGGCTGACCGCCTTGCCCCTGGCCACGGAAGACGACCGCTTCCTGGTGCACGTTGGCCTCAACGGCTTTCACCAATCCCTGGCTGGCAACGGGTTAGCCGTGGCCAATCGGCTGCCGCTCCGGGCCGGCGCCGGGCCAACCCAGGCCCCGACCATGCTCGCCCCGGTCACCTTCGCCTCGCCCGACGGGGCGACGATCGCCGCCGTCGAGGCCGCGATGATCGCGGGGCCGCTGGCGCTTTCCGGCGAGTTCACCGTGGCCCAGAGCGGGGCGCTGTTCGATGAATTCGACGGCCTGAATTACTCCGGACCCCGCGGCCGAGCCACTTATCACGCCTACTACGTCGAGGCGGGCCTGTTCAACACGCCCGGGGCGCGCCCTCGCCAC
>CALLZJ010000278.1 GCA_937858435.1 uncultured bacterium | reverse complement strand
ATCCTCGTGTCCGCTGTTCGCTGATTCATTAACACTGACCCGCATTGACTTTGATGCCCCTTGCTGGACCTCTCACGTCCGGCAAGGGGTTTTTTCTTGCGCCCACACGAAACGGCGGCGGAGGCACCGCGCCTTCGAGGGGGTTGGCAATCCCCAAAGGCCACTGCGCCTCCGCTCGCGGCAGCCACGCCCGAAGACGTGGCCAGCAGACCTGGTTCCGCACGGGTGCGACTGTGCCGGACCCTTGGGCACGCTGAGGGAGCGCACCCCAAGAGCCCGCCCATGCCTTCCCCGCCGTTCCTTGCTGAAGTTTAACGACTGACCCCCAGCCGTCAATTTGCCCAGTCCCACTTTCCCCCGCGTTCCACCACCTCGGCGCCCAGACCTGCCGCCGTTGCCAGCCCTGCAACCCCTGCCGACCACGGCGGGTCACGCCACAGCGTCGGCCGTGAATTCCCCCATTCTGGGCTTGCAATTCCTCGCCCCTTCGGTATAGGCCACGCAGCGTGTCCGTGTCGAACCGCGCGTTCGGCGAAGACACGCCACGAGCCGGCGTCGCCCGGGGAAGCGGCGCCGATCATCAGCACGCTCGACCGGTAACGGGGGAGGGGGATGCCGTGTTCGTCGCTTGTTCTACCCTGTGCTACTCCCATTTGCCGCTCGACGAGGCCTTGGAACACATCGCGGAACTCGACTTCGCCAAAGTCGACCTCGCGATCCACCCGGCCAGCCCGCACCTGACCCCGGCCGAGATCCTGTCCGATCCGGTCAAAGTGGCGCGGCGCATTCGCCAGCATGCCAACCTGGTGCCGACTTCAATCAACTGCGAGTTCGACCTCTCCGACATCGCCCAGGCGGAAGAGGAGTTCCGCGCCGTCTGCAAGCTGGCCCGCCTCGTTGCGGTGGCCACCTTGACCATACCCGCGGCTCCAACGGGCACCGATTTCGAGTCCGAAGCCCGGCGCCTCCAGCATTGGGTCCAGATCGCCGCCCAGGAAGGGCTGGTGCTCACGGTCGAAACGCGCATCGGCACGCTCACGGAATGGCCGGACGTGGCCGTTCGCCTATGTGAACGCGTGCCCAGCCTGTTTCTGACGCTCGACCCCAGCCACTACATCTGTGGGCCGAACCAGAACCGGCCCTACGACCACGTCTTTCCCTGGGTGCGGCACGTCCACCTGCGGGACTCGGGCCGGACGCCGGACAAGATGCAAGTGCGGGTGGGTCAGGGCGAGATCGAGTACAGCCGGGTCGTGTCGCAGCTCGAACGTTGCCACTACGATCGGGGGCTGTCCGTCGAAATCCACGACGCTCCAAACTTGCCGTTCATCATGGATGCGGAAGTCCGCAAGCTCAAGTACCTGCTCGAAAGCCTGGCCTAGGCGGGCCGGGCCGGGTGCCGAGCCTGCTTGTCGCCCTGTAACATGAAGCTAAGATAAAGGCGAGCCAGGGCCGCCTCCTCGGCGCGAACCCAAGGTGGCGGCCAGGGCTCTGAATCTCGGTGGGTCGGCCTCGTAGCCAAGTGGTAAGGCAACGGTTTGCAAAACCGTCATTCGCCGGTTCGAATCCGGCCGAGGCCTCTTCGCTCTTCCCGCCTCACCTGCCTCGCGTCATCTCTCCCTGAAGCTGGCCATCCGCCTGGCCCCCTGAGTCAAGGGGCGCTCGTTCGCTTGATGAACTCGACGGTGTCGGCCCGCAGCTTGAGCAGCGACGGGCGGTGCAGGTACATCATGTGGCCCGCCTCATACATACTGACCGTCATGCGGCGACGCACGGCCGGATCGAAGCTCAGGTGATCGAGCGTATAGTCGGCGGCAAAGTAGGGCGTGGCCAGATCGTAGATGCCGCTGGCCAGGAAGACCTCCATGTGCGGGTTCTGGGCCATGGTGCGACGCAGCCCCGGCGCCATGTTGAGATAGCGATTGCGAGCATCGCCATAGTCCCAGGGCTGGACCTTGCCCGTGAGAATCTCGTAGACCAGGTCGCTTTCAAACTTCAGTTCTTGCCGCACATACTGATTGAAGACCTGGGTGTACGGAGCCTGCACGGCAGCATAGCTGGGATCGTACTCGAAGGTCGCCCCGGTGCCGTCCCCGTCCTGGCCGATGTAGCGGCTGTCGAAACGCCCCACGGTCTTGCCATCCTGGCGCCGCAGTTCCTTCATGAATCGCATGGGCTCGATCCGCAGGTTGGCCCGCAGGACATAGTCCACGTCCAGCCCCGTGAGCCGGGCCATGTTGCTGGCCACTTGCTTCAACTCCGTCGCCCCCAGTCGCGTGCCCTGCGCTAGGGCCTGCAGGTACGGCCCCAGGGCAAACTCCTCTGCCTGCTTCAACAGTTCGGGCAGCATAAGGGCTTGCTCGGTCGGCCCCAGCTTCCGATGAAACCAGGCGGTGGCGGCATAGGACGGGAAATAGAGCAAGTAGGGCAAGTCGTTGCCTTCATCGGACCGCAGGGTTTGGAAGTTCAGCACGGCGGAGACCAGGATCACGCCGTTGAGGCTGATGCCGTGGCGATCGAGCAGATGGGCGGCCAGCCCGGCGGCCCGGGTTGTCCCGTAGCTTTCCCCCGCCACGTACTTCGGCGATTCCCAGCGCTGAAAGCGGGTCAGGTAGAGCCGGATGAACTCACCGACCGAAGCGATATCCTGTTGCACGCCATGGAACTCCTTGGCCTCCCGGCCGGGGGCCATGCGGCTGAAGCCCGTGGTCACGGGGTCAATGAACACCAGGTCGGTGGCGTCGAGAATGCTGCCTTCATTGGGAACGAAATCGTAGGGCGGCCGAGGGAGTTCGCCCTGCTCGCCGAGCTGAACGCGGCGAGGGCCATAAGCGCCGAGGTGGAGCCAGACCGACGACGAGCCGGGCCCGCCGTTAAAGGTGAAGCAGATGGGCCGCTTCCGTGCTTCCGTCCCCGTCCGCGTGTAGGCCATGAAGAACATTTTGGCGGTGGGCTTGCCGGCGCCGTCCTGCAACTGGCGATGGCCCGCGGCCGCCGTATCCTCGATGCCCTGCCCAGCCAGCTCAAGCCGATGCTGCGTCGTGACCAGGGCGTCGCTCGGAGCAGGCTTGGCGTCCTTTGGCGTCTCGTCGTCAGAGCGGGGCCAGGCCCGAGCGGATCCGAGTGTGGGAAGCAGGAAGGCAAGCAGGATCAAGGCCAAGGGTAGGCGGCGGGAGAATTGAGCAGGCACGGTTTCACTCCACGCTAGGTTGTCCAAACACAGGGCACGCATTACCTTATGAGTTGGCAACCCATGCGGGGCGAGTCCGCGCCGCACCTGCCGTCCGCACCGAGAATCGAGGAGGTTTGGCCGTGCTCAATCCGCGTGGCTGGTTGGTCATCGCCCTGGGGATCCTGCTGGGAACGGCGTCCTGGGGCCAGGTCCCGGATGCCGACCGCGTCGTCGAGATCGAAGGCGTTCGTGTCCACTTCTCGGTCCAAGGTGACGGCAACCCGGTCGTCTTGATCCATGGCTTCTGTGCCAACCGCCAGGTGCAGTGGGACCTGCCAGGCATCACCGGCAATCTGGCGAGGAACTACCAGGTCATCGCCCTGGACAATCGTGGCCATGGCCGCAGCAGCAAGCCGCATGATCCAGCAAAGTATGGCATGGAAATGGTCCACGACGTCGCCCGGGTGCTCGACCACTTGAGGCTGCCCAAGGCTCATATCGTGGGCTACTCGATGGGCGGGCTGATCACGGCCAAGTTCGCGGCCACCTACCCTGACCGCGTCTTGACCGCGACGGCGGGCGGCGTCGGCTGGATGCAGCCGGACACCCCCACCGAACTGGACCACATCGCCAAGGCTCTGGAAGAGGACGGCAGCCTGGGTCCGCTCATCACCGCTCTCACGCCGGAGGGGGCCCCGAAGCCCACGCCGCTGCAGATTCGCCAGATCAATGCCATGCTCATGGGTCTGGGCAACGATCCCAAGGCCCTGGCGGCGGTGGCCCGGGGGATGAAGCAACTCAGCATCCCGGAGCCGGAATTTAAGCGCTGCTCCGTGCCGCTGCAATTTGTCGTGGGAACCCGCGACCCGCTGGGCGTGGGGCTCAAGGAAGCTCAGGCGGCCCGCTCTGGAATCAAGGTGGTCACCATCGAAGGGGCCGACCACATGAACACCTTCCAGAAGCCCGAGTTCATCCAGAGCGTGCGGGATTTCATCGCCAACGGCCGCTAGAGCGGAGATTGGGGGGCGTTTTCTGAGGGAGCGCAGACGGTATTCCGCGGCTACCAGCGCGGCCAGCGAAGCGGTTAGCGACGGCGTTGTTCCGCTGCGAGCCAGCCCGTGCTGAAGGCGGCCTGGAAATTGTAGCCGCCGATGGGGCCGTCCGGGCGGAGCGCCTCCCCCGCCGGGGGCGGGCTGGGGGGCCGCTTGCTTCGCATGGTCCGCGAGTCGACTGCGTCGAGGTCAATGCCCCCCGCCGTCACCTCGGCCTTGGGAAAGCCCAGGGTACCTGACAGCGGAAGACGCTGCCCTTTGATATGGGACAAGAGGGTTTGCCGCTCGGCCTTGGTCAGTTCAGCCAGCCGACGCTCCGCCCCCACCCTGCCCTCCTCGAGCAGCGCTGCCGCCAATCGCCGCGGGAGCCACTCCGCTACCTCGGCGCTGACCGTTCGCCGCCCGGCCTCGGCGGCGGCCTGCCGCAGTCGGGCGGCGAGTTCATCCGCCTGTAAATCGGGCAGCCAATCGACGAGTAGCTCCAGCCCCTTGGGATCGGAAGCCGCCGTCACAGCCCGGCT
>CALLZJ010000277.1 GCA_937858435.1 uncultured bacterium | reverse complement strand
GGCGGTTCTCGGCGATCAGCTCTGGGACGATGTCGCCGCCGATGTACTCGATCCCATCCAGGTCGGCCAGGTTCATCCACCAGAAGTCGCCGCAGGGCAGGTCGAGGAGGGTCTTGCAGCCGAGCCGCCGCAGGAGCAGGGGCAGTTCGGTCCGGAGCTTTTCGGTCTGAGCGAGGTTGGAGCCGGTGCCGGAGCGAGACTCGTCATCACCCCAGCGATTGGCGTGGTAGATGTGGCGGAAGACTCGGCGCGGATGGGGCCAGGTGAGCCGCCGCCAGACGACCGTGGCGCCGGGCACATAGCGTTTGACCCAGTTCTTGACACTCTGGAGCACGGAGGATCCTCAGATCAGGTCCAGGCGGCGCTGGGCCCCCCGCGCGCGATTGCAGTCCACGCATTGACCATGCACGAGCAAGTTGAACCGCTTGCCCTGGAAGTGATGCTTGCCGCAAATCTCCGCCACCAACTGTTCAAGCTGGGGGCTTTCGAACTCGATCATCTTGCCGCAACTCTCGCAGTGCAGGTGGGCATGTTCCGGATAGCCATAATCATGCTCGTAGACTTGCCGCTGCCCCAGGTGGATTTGACGCAAGAGCCCCGCGTCGACCAGCTTGGCCAGGGTGCGGTAGACCGTGGCCCGGCTGACCTCGAGCCCGCTTTTTTCCAGTTCCGCGCAGAGTTGCTCGGCATCGAAGTGGTCATGAGCCGAGAAGATAAACTCCACCAACTTACGCTGAGCCTCGGTGAAGCGCTGGGGCTTCGGCCGAGTCATCAGGTACTCGCGGAACTTGCTTTCTGGAGTCTGCGCGACCTTGAGCGGCTGCAGCACGGGCGGCTCCTGGCGATGGGAACGTCCATCCCTTATCTTAGCTCATGCTCTAGCCCAAGCCCACTGGGGCGGGCCAGGAAGCGACTCCGAGCCCGAATCCAGCCCCGGCGGCCGCGCGGCCAGCTACAATGCATGGGAGATCGCCGAGCCGCGTGCCGACTGCCGCGGCTCTTGCACCCACTCGTCGCCAGGTGACCCATGGCCGAAGCCTGCGAATTGCCCCGCGAGAATGCCAGCCCGGAGGAGATTCGGGCTCTTTTGACCCGAACCCAGACCATCGCCGTGGTCGGCCTGTCCGATAAGCCCGACCGGCCCAGCTTCGGCGTGGCCGAGTATATGCAGCGGCAGGGCTACCGCATCGTGCCGATCAACCCGAGTGCGTCGGAGATTCTCGGCGAGAAGTCCTACCCCGACCTCCGCTCGGCTCCGGGCCCGTTCGACATGGTCAACGTCTTCCGCAAGCCCGAGGCGGTGCCGGAGATCGTGGCGGAGGCCATCGCGGTGGGAGCCAAGAGCCTTTGGCTCCAGGAAGGTGTGGTGCACAACGAGGCGGCGGACCAGGCCCGGGCCGCGGGACTCGCCGTCGTCATGGATCGTTGTCTGCTCAAGGAGCATCGTCGGTGCGGGCTACCAGCCCGGCAATCCTGACCCTGGGAGATGGCCATGGCGACTGAATTCAAGCCCCGCATCCTGATTGCCGACGACAACCCGCAAGGCGCGGAGCTACTCGAGGCCTATCTCGATGAGTTGGAGGCCGAGGTGGCCATCGCCGCCGACGGCGAGGAGACGCTCCGTCTGGTCGAGCAATGGAAACCGGACCTCGTGCTGCTGGATGTCATGATGCCGCGGATCAGTGGCTTCGAGGTCTGCAAGCGGCTGCGTTCGGATGACCGGACGCGGGACCTGGCAATCCTCATGGTGACCGCCCTCGATCAGCCGAGCGACGTCGATCGGGCCGTGGATGCGGGCACCGACGACTTCATGACCAAGCCCATCAACAAGACCGAACTCTTGCTGCGGGTGCGTAGTTTGCTCAAGAATCGGCACCTGCCACGTGAACTGGACCGGGCCTTGGCCTACTTTTCGGAAGTGGAGTCGGCCAGCCGCCACACCCAGTAATCGCCTGCCTTCATGCGGTCCGTCGGAGCCAACGGCGAGCGACGAGCCAGCCGGGCAGGGCCAGCAGCAAGGTCCACGCGGCCATCAGTCCGAGCCAGCGCTCCCAGGGCCAACTCAGCGGGAATGACCACATTTCGACGCTGGTCGACTTGAGTCCCGGCACGACGACCAGCGCTCGATCGAGCGAGGACGCCTGGATAGCGCCCAAGTGCATCACCTCAAGGCGGCGGTTCACTTGCAGGCTTCCCAGTGGTGTCCGAAGGTTGATGGGCATTGCAACTGGATCTGAGAATGCCAGAAACTTCGGCATGTAAATGTTGAGTCGGCTCCGCCACGTAGGGCTAATCCGGCCCACGCCCAGATTCGCGAGGCCCTGTGCTGAAGCAACAGCACGCCCGCTATCGGCGGCGCGGCTTCCCTCCAGCAGTGGACCCTCCTCCCGCCAGCGCCAAGTGAGGTTTCGCTGCTTTGGCCCGAAGACGTGTACGGAGTCCGGGGGCATGAAACTGGCGTATGAGTGTTGGCCAGGCGGGAGTCGCTTCGAGAGAATGCGTTGTGCGGGGAGGTCGATGCCGTGGCCGCGCCTCGCTTGCCCCAATGTTTTCTCAGCGATTGGGGGCCCGCGCTGAGAACCGCCGATGCCAGGCGATAATCTCACCTGCTTGCGCACCGAGTTATGCGGCAGGCCTGGAAACTCCTGATGCCACAACCGCTCGCCCGAGACAACTCCACGCTCCAGGTCGGCGGGGGTTCGAGGGCGTTGTTCGTCACCGCCGCCAGGCCGCCGGCGAGGGCCAGGAGGAGCAACGTCAGGGTGAGAGTCTTCTTCAAGGTCGGCCTCCGCGGCATGAAGGGCCCGCCGGGACTGCATATGAACGGACCTGGATGGGCAGGTCAAGCATAGGTCGGCCCGAGCGCCCGCCGAGGTCGATGTTGCCCAATTCGCGTAGAGCAACGACTCTTCACGAAGCGGCCACAACCGGGTTGTATACGCATGTTCATTATGGTAGGCTACGGAGGCCGGTCGTGCGGTGGGGCGTGCGGCCGGGGCCGATGGCGGCCGCTGTCCTAGGCCCAGAATGGCGCCGGGAAGCGTCGCATGGCCCAGGAACCCAGTGAAATCGCCGTGGCGGCAGCGTCCATGAGTGATAAAGCCCCACCTGGCGACCCTCTGGCAAGCTCTGGCGCTAGCGCCCAGAAGCGTGGCGACCCCGCGGCGAGCCCTGGAACCCGTGGCGGCAGCGTCCATGAGTGATAAAGTCCCTCGTGGAGACCCTCTGGAAAGCTCTGGCGCTAGCGCCCAGTAGCGTGGATAGGTCTGGAACCGCCGTCGGCAGGCCATGGAGACCCCGTAGAACCTCCTGGCGCGGCCCTAGGGGTGGCTTCCAGCAGGGGCCGAAAGGCCGAAAAATTGGCGATCTCGGCGCTGCCGCTTCCGGGATGCCGTTCTAGAATGGTCTTTTCACCTGGGCCTTGGTTAGGGCCCGCAGTAAGGGTCGAAGACGATGACCAAGCCCAAAACACACAAAGGCTCGAAGAAGCGCTTCCGCGTGACGGCCACGGGTAAGCTCAAGCGGAAGCGAGCCGGCAAGCGGCACCTCAATAGTCATAAGACCGGCGAGCATCTGCGCCGCTTGGGCGAGAACGTGACCATGACCGACAAGCTGGCGAAGAAGATCGTCAAGGCGATTCTGGGCAAGTAACCGTTCCGGCGTGGCTGCCCACCCGTGGTCGGCCGGAAACGAGGAATGAAGGGACATAGGCCATGCGCGCTCGTAGCGGCAAGACCGTGCTTCGCAAGAGGGCACGGATGCGGAAAGCCACCAAGGGATACCGTGCCAGTCGCGGCAACCTTTGGCGGCAAATGAAGACGACGTTGGTCCGGGGCCGGGCCTTCGCTTTCCGGGATCGCCGGGCCAAGAAGCGCGGCATGCGGACCCTGTGGATCAACCGCCTGAATGCGGCCTGCCGGATGCGGGGCATGCGCTACAGCCATTTCATTGCCGGCCTGTTGCGGGCGCGAGTGGAGCTCGATCGCAAGATGCTTTCGGAGATTGCCATCGACGATCCCCGGACGTTCGATCAGCTCGTGGAACTGGCCCGCAAGCACGCCCCCAAGCCGGCCCCCAAGTCCGCGGCCGTGGCCAACTCCTAAGCGTAGCCTCGGAGATCGGCGGCTGTTCGGCTTCGCGCTTGTGACGGCCTGACTTTCAAGCGATAATGGCGGGCATCGGAGCCGCGGCGGCCGGTCTGGGCGGCCGCACTCCGCGTACCGACGTTTCCCGCTGAGACCTTCCATGCCCGATCCGCAGCGGCTGCTCAACACTCTTCGCCAGGCCACCATCGCCTTTCGCAACGCTCCCGGTCTGCATGGACGTTACCTCGAACTTCCGCCCGAGGCCGAGGACGTCGTGGTTGCCGGCGACCTGCACGGCAATCTGGTCAACTTCAAGAAGCTCCTCGACTATGCCGACCTGGCTCGCCGGCCACGCCGCCACTTCGTCGTCCAAGAACTCATCCATGGGGCCACGCTTTACGACGAAGGTGGCGATCAGTCCCACCGCCTGGTCGATCTCGTAGCCGCCCTCAAATGCCTCCATCCGACCCGCGTCCACTACCTCCTGGGCAATCATGAACTCGCCCAGTGGACCAGCCAGGCCATCACCAAGAACGGGGCCGACCTCAACCACATCTTCATGGTGGGCATCAGCACAGCCTACGGCGACTTTGCCGACCGCATCTACCAGGCCTACTGCGACCTGTTTTCCGCCCTGCCGGTGGCTATTCGCTTGGCCAACCGCATCTTCCTGAGCCACAGTCTGCCCGGCATCAAACGTCTGGGCGATTGGAAGCTGTCCCAGATTCAGAAGGAGGTTTTTCTCAAGGAGGACTTCCTGCTCGGCGGCGCGGTCCATTCCCTGGTCTGGGGGCGCGATCTCGGAGCCGACACGGTCCAGCGCTTCCTGGAGCGCGTGGATGCCGACTTGCTCGTGACCGGCCACATCCCCTGCGACGATGGCTACCAGATCCCCAATCCCCGGCAGCTCATCATCGACTCCAAGGACGAGTATGGCGCGGCGGTGCTGATCCCGGCCCGAGCCCCGCTTGAACATGCCGACCTGCTCGCCGGACTGATCCGACTTGGCCAGTTGCCCTAGAACGGCATTGACATAGGGCTGACACGGGCTGGGACTTGGCCCGAAAAGAGCGGCCGGAGTTCGAGAATTCGCTTGCCCCGTTGTCGCCGGCCCCGTACTCTCATAAAGGTCGAATCACTCGCTTCCTACAGGGTCCTGCCATGTTCGTTCGCGGTACGATCTTCGCCTTGACTCTTCTGTTCATGGGTAGTGCCGCCGCCCAGGCGCAGATTCCGCTTTACCAGCTCGACGACTTCCAGGACTTCACAACCCAGGGCTGGACCAATGGCCCCGTGCCGCCGCCCACCAATCAGGACGGGGGCCCGCTCGGCGCTGGCGACCGCTTCTTGCGCGTGGACTCGGGCACCTTCGGCGGCGGGCCGCGCCTCGCCGTCTTCAACCTCTCCCAGTGGATCGGCGACTACACCGCGAACGGCATCACCGGCCTGCAAATGGACCTGCGGAACTTCACGAACGATCCATTGTCGATTCGCATTGGCCTGAGGCAGTCGAACGGTAATCAGTTCACTCCGGGCTACGTCAGTTCGACTCCCTTCATCCTGCCCGCGGACGGAGAGTGGCACACGGCGTTCTTTGGCATCGATGCGGGCAGTCTCACGGGCCTCTTCTCGCCCGATCCGCTGGCCACGTTCTTGCAGAACGTCGGTGAACTGCGGATTATCCACAATCCCTCCGTCTCGCTGATCGGGGCCGTGGGCAACTTCCAGGTCGGCGTGGATAACATCGTTGCGGTTCCGGAGCCCGGTACGATCGCGCTCCTGGGCGTTGCCGGTGTGGCCGGCCTGGCCACGTTGCGGGGCCGTGTCCGACGGCGTCGCAGCCTTACCCGGAGCCAGGCAGCGGGCCCGGCGGCCAGCTAGCGTCGCAGCCGACCCATCAACCAGTTCCAAAGCGGGCCCAAACCCGTCCAGCCTAGGACGTGGCGGAGCCAGCGTGCCCACCAGCCACCTTGAATGGGAGTCGGCCAGGGTCCGATGCTGGCGACCAACACCTGGCACGGGTTCTCCATCGCCGTCGGCATGACCACATAGACCGGTGGCACGATCTGTGCTGTCTGCCGCACTTGCATCCCCGGGATGGCAGTCAGCCAGTCCGAGGCAGGGACGTTCTGGCAGGCCTGGCATAAGGGCAGGGGCACGAAGGAGCCGGCGGGCCTCAGGACCTCGGGGAAGTCAGAAGGCGTGAGCCATTCCTGACATTCAACGTCGAAGCGAAACAGCTCGCCCACTCCGAGCGGCTGCTGGCATCTCGAACACTGGGCGATGGCGAATTTCATACCTGGTACCGCGTCGGATCGGGGAGCTGGGCCTCCGCAAAGCCGGCCTTCCGCAGGGTGCAACTGTCACACTGGCCACAGGCGCGGCCGGTCTCATCGGGTTGGTAGCAACTGATCGTCCGGCTGAAGTCGACCCCGAGCCGGACTCCTTCCGTGATGATCTCCGCCTTGGACCAGGACATCAAAGGGGCATGGATGCGAAAGGTGCCCGTTCCTTCGACGCCGGCCTTGGTCGCCAGGTTCGCCAAATGCTGAAAGGCTGCCATGAACTCGGGTCGGCAGTCGGGATAGCCGCTGTAGTCCACGGCATTGGCACCGATGAAAAGGTCGAAAGCGCCGAGCGTCTCGGCCAGTCCCAGGGCCAGGGCGAGGAGCACCGTGTTGCGGGCTGGGACGTAGGTGCTGGGAATCTCGTGGGCCATTTCCTGGGCCTGGCGTCCGACGGGGACGGGCAGGTCGGCTGTGAGGGCGGAGCCGCCGATGGCCCTGAGATCGATCCGAACGATGCGATGGCTGGCAGCGCCGAGGCTCAGGGCGACCCGCCGGGCCGCTTCCAACTCAATGCGGTGGCGTTGGCCATAATCGACGCTTAGGGCATGGGCCGCGAAGCCCCGCTCCCGGGCCAGCGCCAAGGTGGTGGCGCTGTCCAGGCCGCCGCTGAGCAAGACGACGGCGGGCAGTTGCGGGGAAGGCTCCATAGAATGCAGTGTAGCACACAGGCCGGGGTACCGAGTGTCCTGGCGCGGCGTCGCGCCGGCCCCCCTTCCTCGCTGGAGCCGCCATGTCCCTGTCCGATCCGCCCGCCGTGGAGCAACTGGAGACCTTTCCGAATGCCTTTCCGGAGCGGGATTACGCCGTCGAGATCGTCTGTCCGGAGTTCACGAGCCTGTGCCCCAAGACGGGGCAGCCCGATTTCGGGACCATTGCCATCACCTACATCCCCGACCAGGTCTGCATTGAACTCAAAAGCCTGAAGCTCTACCTGCAGCGGTATCGCAACCAGGGCGCCTTCTATGAGACGCTGGCCAACCGCATTCTGGACGACTTTGTGAAGGCCGTCGCCCCTCGGGAAGTGAACATCGTGGCCCGCTTCACCCCCCGCGGTGGGATCACGACCACGATCACCTGCGAGCACGTGGCCCAGGGCTGAGACCCCACGCGGCCCGCGCGGCATTGACGACCCGCCCCGCGCTGAAATAATAGCCATCATTGTTGCCGCTCCCACCACCTTCCGCCACCCTCGGGGCTTCGCCGCTGATGGATCTCCTCGAACCCTGGTCGATTCAGGACGCCTACGACACCTATGAAGTCAAGGCTTGGGGCAAGGGCTACTTCGCCATCAACGCTCACGGTCATGTCGTCGTCCGTCCTAACAAGGATGAACGGATCGGCGTCGATCTCAAGCAGTTGATCGACCAGCTCCAGGTGCGCGGCATCCAGACGCCGGTGCTCATCCGCTTCACCGACATTCTGCGCCATCGCATCGGCGACATGCACCAGGCCTTCCAGACGGCGATGACCGAGTACCAGTATTCCGGGTCATACTGCTGCGTCTACCCGATCAAGGTCAATCAGCAGCGGCACGTGGTGGAGGAGATCCTCGACTTCGGACGGCCCTTCAAGTTTGGCATCGAGGCGGGCTCCAAGCCGGAATTGCTGGCCGTCCTGGCCCTGACGGAGAACACCGACGGCACGCCCATCATCTGCAACGGCTTCAAGGATGATGAGTTCATCAAGATGGCGATGTTGGCCCGCAAGCTGGGCAAGAACATCATCCCGGTCGTCGAGAAGTTCACGGAGCTGGAAAGCATCGTCAAGCACTCGAAGGCCCTGGGGGTGCGTCCGGCCATCGGCGTGCGGGCCAAGCTCGCCGCCAAGGGCGCCGGCCGCTGGAAGATGTCGGCCGGCTACCGTTCGAAGTTCGGCCTCACGATCACCGAAATCCTCTCGGCCATGGACTATCTCCGCGCCGAGGGCATGATCGACTGCCTGCAGCTCCTGCACTTCCATCTCGGTTCGCAGATCACCAACATCCGCAACATCAAGGGGGCCCTGACGGAAGCCGGCCGAGTCTACACCGAGTTGCATCGTCTTGGGGCGGGGATGAAGTACCTCGACGTGGGCGGGGGCCTGGGCATCGACTACGACGGCTCCCAGACCGACTTCGAGTCGTCCATCAACTACAACCTCCAGGAGTACGCCAACGACGTCGTCTTCATCATCAAGGGAGTCTGCGACGAGGCGAACGTCCCCCACCCGACCATCATCACGGAGTCCGGCCGGGGCATGGTCGCTTACCATAGCGTCCTGGTCTTCGACGTCCTGGGAGTCAGCAGTCTCGACCATTTCGTGGTTCCGCCCGAGTTGCCGCCCGACCCGCCGCAGCCGATCAGCGAGTTGTACGCGGCCTATCGCGAACTCTCCAAGAAGAACTACATTGAGAGCTACCACGACGCCCTCCAGGCCATCGACGTCGTGCTGACCATGTTCCACCTGGGCCATATGAGCCTGGAAATGCGGGGGCTGGCCGAGCGGCTCTTCTGGGCCTTCTCCTCCAAGCTGCTCAAGCTGATCCGGGAGCTCGACTATGTCCCCGAGGAACTGACCAACCTCGAAGCGCAGATCTCGGATACGTACTTCTGCA
>CALLZJ010000276.1 GCA_937858435.1 uncultured bacterium | reverse complement strand
CAGTCACGTCATCCATCCCGCGCCCCCCCTCCAGGCTGTGACGGACGGCGCGGCCGCGGGGGCGGGGGCGGCGGGGGGAGGGGGGGGGGGGGGGGGGGGGGGGGGGGGGTCTGTCAAGCAGAATTTGGGCGAAAATGGCAAAATGTAGAAACGAGATTGCGAAGCCCCAGGCGCCAACGATTGGGCTTAAAGCGAGCTGAGCGGCTGCTTGGGCGCGGATTAAAGACCCCGGTTGTCGGGCCAGCCGATTTTGCGTTTGGCGGAGCGGCCTCGGCATGGTACACCCTAGGAGCGATGGCTTGAACCCTCCCACAAGGAAGCACCATGTCCGCGGCTGCCGAGAACGCCCCGACCTCCGTCCCCAACACTCATCCGCCGGCCTTCTACTTCTTCTTCTGGGGCGAGTTCGCCGAACGCTGCTCCTACTACGGCATGCGGGCCATCCTGCCGCTCTATCTCACGGGCATCCTCCAGTTCTCCGAGGCGGATGCCACTGCCCTTTACTCCTACTTCAAGGCGGCCTGCTATCTCTTGCCCCTGCTCGGCGGCTACCTCGCCGACCGCTACTTCGGCAAGTACTGGACCATTGTCGGCTTCTCCATCCCCTACGTCATCGGCCAGTTCCTCTTGTGCGTGCCCGAGCAGATGATGCTCATTGTCGCCCTCATCCTCCTCGCGGGGGGCAGCGGCGTCATCAAGCCCAACATCTCCACCCTCATGGGCCAGACCTACGACCAGAAACGCCCGGGCCGGTCGCAACTGCGAACCTCCGCGTTCCTTTGGTTCTACTTCTCGATCAACATCGGCGCCATGCTGTCGCTTTACGCCCTGCCCGAGATTCGCACTTATCTGACCAAGGCACTCGATGACCCGACCCGAGCTTATCAGTTCACGTTCATCGTGCCGGGGCTGTTCATGATCGGGGCGCTGGTGGTCTTCGCCTTGGGCAAGAAGCACTACGCCACCGAGACCGTGGGGCCGCCGCCCCCCAAGACGCCGGAGGAGTCGGCCGCGCAGTGGCGCGTCCTGGCCCGCCTCTTCGGCGTCTTCGGGCTGATGGTCTTCTTCTGGATGGCCTACGAACAGAACGACAATATCTGGGTCTTCTTTGCCCGGGACCACATGGACCACACGCTGAACCTGGGCTTCTGGTCCAAGACGTTCGCTCCGGACGGCTTTCAGTTCTTCAATGCCATGTTCGTGCTCATGCTCATTCCCTTTTTCGACTTCGTCTTCCGTAAGTTCGATCCCGGCGTGCGGTTCTTCAAGCCCACGACCAAGATGCTGATCGGCTTCATCGTCACCGCCCTGGCCTCGGGGGTGATGGCGCTGGCCGCGGAAGAAGCCACCACCGGCGTCAAGGTCAGTGCCTGGTGGCTGGTCGGCGCCTATTTCGTGCTGACCGTGGGCGAGGTGCTGATCTACGGCACGGGGCTGGAGCTAGCCTTCGCCGCCGCCCCGGCCCACATGAAGGGCTTCGTCACCGCCTGCTTCTTGCTCACCAACACGATCGGCAATCTGATCCACTCGCAACTGGGGCAGCTCTACAGTCCGACGCTGGTCCCCGATCCGAGCAAGTTCCAGCTCACGCCGACCACCTTCTTCACGATGACCATGGTGATCACGCTGGTCGCTTCGGTGGCGTTCTACTTCGTGGGGCGACGCTTCAACCGTTGATGCCGGACACCGTCGAGGGCAGGTTGGCCTTGCTGCCCCGACTGCCGTTCTGCGTCCGTAGCCGCTGGCGATAGTACTTCAGCCCCGGGACGAAAAAGCAGAGGGCCGAGACGACGCCGAACGTGAGCAAGTCGATGCTGGGGAAGGCCGCCATGAACAGCGACGTAGCGAACAAGGCCGCCGCGTTCACGTAGAAGATGCCCGAGAGCGTCCCGGCCTTGGTCAGGAAGACCATGCCCGCGAACACGGCCAAGAGCGGCGACAGTGTCAGCACGTGCAGGCCCATGATGATCTCGACCAGGAACATGAAGATGGCGCCGAGGACGGCGGCGGCCCAGACGTGGGCGATCTGCCGCTCGACGAACGAGATGGGCCCGCCGCGCTTCCGCATCTCCCAGAAGCAATAGGCCCAGGTGACCAGTCCCAGGCTCCAGAAGGTCGGGTAGCTCCACTGGGCCGTCACGCCCATCCACTTCATGACGTTGGAGAAGCCGCACAGCCCCAGGATCATGAGGCTGTGCCACATCCAGAGCAAGCCCCAGTTTTCGAGAACGGCTTCGTGATGCGTAGGCCGGAGCATCCGGCTGATGAAGCTGAAGAGGCTGCGTGGCCCAGCGGAGATCGACGCGCCGGCCAGGAAGCAGCGGAGATCGCGGGCCAGGGCCGCCGCCGACCCGTAACGCAGGTCGGGCGGCTTCTGCAAGCACTTCAGGCAGATGGTCTCCAGGTCGCGGTCGACCTTGGGATTGAGCATGCGGGGCGGCACCGGTTCCTGCTCCAGCACGAGCATGATGGTGTCGACGAGGGAAGACGCGGCAAAGGGAGGGTGGCCGGTCAGCATGAAGTAGAGCAAGGCGCCCAGGGAGTAGACGTCGGAAGCGGGCCCGAGCTTGCCCCGGGTGCGTGCCGCCTGCTCGGGGGGCATATAGCTGGGGGTGCCGATGATCGCCCCGGTGGCCGTGATCGAGTGGTAAGGGGGCAACGTCGGCGGCTGGTCATGGGCATCGATGTCGAGGCCCTGCTGCGAGCCGACGTCCTTGGCTAGCCCAAAGTCGGTCACGTGGGGTTCGCCGGCCGCGTCGATCAGGATGTTGGATGGCTTGAGGTCGCGGTGGAGGATGCCCTTGGAATGGGCATGTTCGACGGCGTCGGCGACCTTGACCAGGATGGCGGCCGCTTCCCGGGCTGGGAGCGGCGTTCCGTGCACGACCTCGCTGAGCGTGCGCCCCTCGATGAACTTCATGGAGAAGTAGGGGGTGCCGTCGAATTCACCGCTCTCGTAGATCGGGACCAAATGGGGATGGTCGAGTCGACCGACGGCGGCCGCCTCGGCCTTGAAGCGGAGCAACTCCTCAGTGGAAGCGTCGACGTTGAGCATCATCTTGAGGGCGACGGTGCGGGCCAGCGATTTCTGCCAGGCCTTGTAGACCACGCCCATGCCGCCGCGGCCCAGCTCTTCGAGCAGTTCGTAGTCGCCGAAGTAGCGCCGCGCCGGAGGCAACCGTGAGGGGGGTGGGTCGCCCGGTGTGTAAGCGGCCTCGGGGAGTTTGAGCAAGGGCGGGGCCAACTCCTCGGCCAGGACGACGGCGGGCCAAAGCTCACGCAGCTCGGCCGCCAGGTCGGGGTGGGCGGTGAGCGCTTCTTCCAACTGCACGGGGGTGCCGGCTCGGAGCCGGGCCGTCAACTCGGCCAGGATCGCTTCGAGGCGACGCTCGGTTTCGGGCAGGTCGGCGGCGGCGGTTAATCGTTCGGGCGCGGGGGCGGACATGATGCAGAGGGGTCCTCGGGGGCGAGGTGTTGCCGCAGCCGCCGCAGCGCCCGGAGGTAGCGCATGGAGGCGGCCGCCTCGGTGAGCTGGAGCAAGGCGGCGACGTCCTGGTTGGCCATCTGCTCGATGTGGCGCAGGACGATGATTTCGCGGTCGTCCTCATTGAGCAGGGCCAGGGCCTGGAAGAAGCGGTCTTCCAGTTCGCGCCGCATGGCGGCGGCGGCGGGCGTCCGCTCCGGGTCAATGAAGGCGGCGGCCAGGTCCAGCGACGACTGGTCGCCCCGGCCCGGGACGTGCATCGGCTGCTCGCGATCCAGGCTGCGCCGCTGCGCCTTGCGATGGCGGCGGTGGGCGTCAATGATGTGGTCGCGGGCCAGTTGCCGCAGCCACAGGTCGAACGGCATGTTGGCCGTTTGCAGATAGTTCGTCATGCGCTGGCTGGCTTCGAGCAGGACGTCCTGCACGATGTCGCTCGCATCGACGCGGCGGGCCAGGGCCGGGTCGAGCCGCAGTGCCACGGCTCGTCGCAAGGCGGCGCGGGGCTCATTGAGCAACTGCGAGACGGCCTCGGACTTGCCTTGCCGCGCTGCTTCGAGCAGGCGCGTCGTTTCCTCCCGATCGGGCCAAGCCACGCCGGCTCCTCCCGCACCTTGTTTGGGTCTACCTGATATTATGAGGCCAGGGCGCGCTCCCTGGCAAGCAGAATGCCTGCCCGGAGCGCTTTGTGAAGAAACGATGTAGCCTGTTACCCCACCGTGAAGAGCAGATAGAGGGCCCCGAGGCTACCCGGAGCCGGCAAGCAACAGAGCAAGAGGCCAGGCCAGGGCTCGCGGCCGCCGAGCAGGTCCCGGAGGTGCCCATGGTAGAGCACGTTGCGCTCGGGCCGCCTGGGGTCGTAGATCACCGGCCAGGCAGCCTGCTTTCGCAGCTCCCGCTTCGAGATCGGCTCGTAGGCGTAGACGCGCACAGGACCACCGGGCACTTCGAACTCCAGGGCGGTCAGGCTTTCCACGAGCGGAGGTTCGCCCGGGCGCTCGGTCTGCTCCGTGCTCGCTGGCGGCTCCTTCGCACACTCCTTGAGCCTGGCCTCGCCCACCGACCCACGCCGGAGCAGCCGGAGAGTGTTCCAATTCCGCCAGTACATCCCGACCAGCCCCAGGGCGAGCAGCACCACAATGCAGAGCGGAATCAGACTGTGCCACCAGACGAACGATGAAATGCGGCCATCGACCAGACGCGCGGTGGCCGGCTGGGCCGGGTCGTAGGCCAGATCGACCTCTTCGCCCAACTCGTGCTGACGGCCACGGGTGACACTGGTGGCGCGCAACGACTGGCCTTCGACCTCGTAGGCGATGTCGTACTGATGCAAGTAGACGTAGGACTCACGTTCGGGGAGCGTTTCAACGCTCTTGATGACTCCCCGAGTCCGCGCGGTAAGCTCATCCGGCTGCACGAAGCGTAAATAGACCGTGGGCCCGTCGAGAATGACAAAGACGAAGACGAATCCGACCAGGAAGAGCCACGCGAGCTGGGAGCCGAGCGGACCACACAGCACGGCCAGCCCTTGCAGCGGCGCCACCGAGCGCGGCGGCGGTCCGGGCTTGTCCCCCCAGTCACGCGCCCCTGGCGGCGGCGTCGGCTTGCCTACCAGGCCGCAAAGCAAAAGCATGACGACGAGCACCGCAAAGCACGAGCTGGGAAAGAGGAAAGGAAACGCCAACAGCCACAAGGCCCGCGACTTCTTCGCGCCATGGTCCCGATCGAACACGGCATCCGTGGGGTCGTCCGGGTTGACGTAACAGATCGCCGCAGCTCCCTTGGGGTACTGCTCTTGCAGACGGCGCTCCCAGACGTCATCGTCGCCGAACCGACCGGGCAACAGGTTGAGGCTGTCGCTCTCATACGATTGCCCCTTCACCTCGTAGCGGTAGAGCAACTGCAGCACCCGTTGCACCGAGCGCGATTGCGCGGAAGCGTTCACGAACTTGGACTCGAGGATCTCACAAGGAACGGCGGGCCACTGCTGGGCGAGGGCAGTGCGGTGGAGCGTGTAGCTGCGCAGGCTGAGCATGATGACAGCAGGGATCATCGTCCCCACAGCCAAGCCCCCCAAGACTAGCCACGACTTCCAAGGCGCCGGTGTGGCCATGGTGCTGCCTCCGCCGGCTCACCCTAGCCGACGCCGCCTAGACCGTCAAGGAAAAGCGCGGCCGAGACCGGCACGCTTCCCTTTTCCGAAGATTCGTCGTCGATTGGCCCCGGAGCCTCGTTACATAGATGTTGGCACCGAGGAAGCGGCGTGGATGGAGGCGATGCACACCTGGTGGAACGCTGGCGCGCCGGCGACGGGCTTGCCTTCGCGGCCCTGGTCCGACGTTGGGAGGGACCGCTCACGCGCTTTCTGGGCCGGCTCGCCCCAGTGGATGCCGTCCCCGATCTGGCCCAGGAAGCGTTCCTGCGCATGCATCGCGCCGCGGCCAGCTACCGGGAAAACGGCCGGTTCTCCGCCTGGCTCTTCCAGATCGCTCTGAACGTGGCCCGAGACGCGGCCCGGCGGCGCCGCCCTGAGCCCGCCCTGCCCATGGACGTGCCGGCGGCCGAGCCCGGCGATGGGGAACTCGGCCGGCTCATGGCCCGCGCGGTCGAGGATTTGCCCGTGGAGCTGCGCGAGGTCGTGGCCTGGCGGCACGATGCCGGCCTGTCCTTTGAGGAGATGGCCCGCCGGTTCGGCGTGCCCGCCTCCACCTTGAAATCACGTTTCGCTGCCGCCTTACGCCATCTGCGGGGTCGGTTGCGCGATTGGGGCTACGGCCCGGGAGAGGATCCATGACTTGCACTGAAGTTGTCGCTCTGCTGCCGCTGGACCTTTACGGCGACCTGGAAGAAGCGGAGCGCAGTCAGGTCGAGAAGCACCTGGCGGACTGCGCCGCATGTCGATCAGAGCGCGCGGCCCTGGCCCGCGTCCGGGAGGCACTCGGGGTCTGCCCGACCGACCTGCCCCAAGTCGAGCCGGGCACCATTCTCTTGGCTGCCGAACGCCAGGCCCGGCGGACGGCACGGCGCTGGCGGCTGGTCGCCGGGGCTGCGGCCCTGCTCTCCGTGATCGCCCTGCTGCTGAGCGTCGAGGTGCGCCTCGGGCCGGACCAGCTTGTGTTCCGCTGGGGCCAACCCCCAGCCGCGCCGCCACCCGTGCTGGTCGCGGCCGGGCAGAATCTGAGCCAGGCCGACGCCGAGCGGCTGACACTGGTCGGCGACCTGATCCATGTCCTGGCCGACGAGCTTGACGGCCTGGAACGCCGGCACGGCGTTGAGATGCACCGGCTACGGCAGGAACTGGCCCGTCTCGGCCGGGAACAGGATCGGCGCTGGGTCGAAACCGAACGTGACTTGCGGGCTCTCTACTTCGCTCACTTTCCACCTCAAACCGAAGGAGATCGCCGATGAAGCGCCGATGGTTTGTCCTGACCCTTTTGTTGCTGGCGGTCGCGGTCCAGACGGAAGCCCGGGCCCGCAGCGCGCCCCTCGCTTTCCAACCCCAGGCCGTGGAGGAAGAGATCGAGATCATGCGCCGCTTGATCGGCAAGCGCCTGTTTGCCCTGCCGATGCTCGCGGCCCAGTGCAAGTCCTGTCACGACGCCAACCCCGCGAGCATCCGAGTGGAGTACCTCTACCACTCGCTTGCCGTAAGCCCGACTGTGTCCCAAGCACCGGCCGCCGGCACGGCCGGCTGCCCTGCTCTGCACTCGGTCCCGCTCTCGTTGGAAGGCAGCTTCATTCCCGACTATGGCATCGTCTTCCACTTGACCTTGCCACCCGTGTTGCCTGACGAATGGCGGCATACCTCCGCGCCGCCATCGGCCATATCCAGAGGAGGACGGTCCGATTCGGAGTGGGAACGGATGCGGCAGACTCTGCAAGGGCAACCTCAGGTCGCGAGCGCGCCGTCACCTGATCGAACGATTGTCGATCACCTGACTTCGCTCCTGGCCGAGAATGGCAAGAATCTGACCCAACTGGCCGACGACCAGCACCTGACCATTGCCATCACGGTCCGGCCCGGCCAATTCGGGGCGGTAGCGGGGGGCAACGTCAATCGCTTCATGGTCGATCCCACGTGGAGTCCGAACGAGTCCCTGGCCCGCAAGAAGTCTCGGCTTGGCACCTTGCACCTGCGCAGCGGCCGCCACGCGGAAGCAGCCAAGACGCTTGGCGAAGCCATGGAAGATGGCATCAAGGCGTACCGCGCCGATCCCACGACTGAGAACCTGCAGCTTCTACGCGAGATCAACTCGAGTCTTGTCGTCGCTTACGAGGCTCTGGGCCAAATGCAGGAAGCACGCGATGTGAAGGAGCGCTTGGAGCAGGTGGTGAAGACGCCCGCTCCGGGGTCCCAGCCGCGGGCCGTCCGCATGGCCTTGCCCTTCAAGGTGACACTGACGGTCGACAAGCGCTCGCTCATGGAGGTGGCGGAGGGGAAGATCTCCCACGAGGTCTTCCAGAGCCGGGTCAAACTGAGCCACACCTTCAAGCCAGCCGCGCCGTAGCCCCAAACCAGGCGAGCCCCCCAGCGCTTGACCCCGGAGGAGGCCGGCCCCGAAAGGGCCCGGCCTGTCTTCGGGGTCGAGGTCAATTGCCCAAGCGGGTTTGGCCACATTTTGGTGCATGCCTTTGCTCGGCTCGTGATTTTGGCCGATAATAGGCAAAGATGAACGAATACCTTCCGGAGACCCTGAAACCCGAGCCTGTCCCCCCGCCGGCGCGTCCGCGCCGCCGGGCCGGGACCGTCGAGGCCCCCATGACTGCCGAGCGGCTGCCACCCATGCTGAACCCGGAAGGGTTGCCCGATCTGGAAGATCGCGTGCAACTCCTGGAGGATGCCGTGGCCAGCCTGTGCGATTCCTCGACGCTTGAGGAGCGGATCGCCGAGCGGGTGGCGGTCCGACTGACGCAGCATGACCTGTTGCTGCCGCCCGTTGCAACTTCCGGCTCTTCCAGCGCGACGCAGACGGTGGCCCGCCCTGCCCCGCTTGCTACCTTTGCCGAAAACCCCGTTCCTGCCCCCTCGGCCCGATCCGTGCTGACACTGGCGGGCTGGTTCCAGGGCTGGCTCTCGGAGCATTCCCTGCTGCGGGACCTTTGGTGGGACGTGCGGATGTTCTGGCGAATGATCCGCGACCCGGGCTACATGACGAGCTGGGCCTTCAAGTTCGGCCCGCTGGCCATCTTGATCTACGTCTTCATCCTGCCCAAGGTGGCCCAGTACGTCAGTTGGTTGTTGCCCTCGGTCCAACTCGGGATCGTGGGCACGCTGCTGGACGTGCTGCTGCTCTACGTTGGTTTCAAGATCGTGCACCGCGAACTGCGGCGCTATCATGACTTCCTGACGCGGTTTCGGGCGTAGTTGACTGGGCGCAGGCTAAAGAATCCATGCATGCCGTGGGTGGGGCGATAATGGCCTTGAACCCATACCAGGCCTGCGGCTACCGAACCGCTGCGCTAGTCGTCGGTGTCGTCACCGGCGTCGGGGCCATCAACGTAGTAGTAGTCGATGAAACCGATCATCATCTCTTCCCAGGTCTGATCGCCCCAACGGACCGTCTTGGTCGGGTCGGGGTTGTTCTTGTTGCCCTCCGAGTTGTCGAAGTGGGCGGTGCACTCCAGGCGCGTGCCTGCCGGCAGGAAGAGCGGCTTGGCGAGTTGGTAGTTGGTTTGCCATTCAAAGTCGTAGGCAGGCACCGAGAGCAGCGTCTGCTTCTTGCCGTCCGGGAAGACGACCCGGTACTCGAAGCTCTTGCCCCGCAGGTGCATGTGGGGGCTCATGCTCAGAAGCATGGCCGGTCGGCGGAAGGTGGTGCTGGCCTCGACGCGGTGGGCCGCGGCGCCAGGCGGAATCTCAATGCGGGGGTTGGCGATGCTCCGCGTCCGTACTTCGTGCTTGGGCTTTTCCTTGGCGAAGACCAGCCCCACGGAGGAGAGGTCGGCCTGTTCCTCGCCATTGGGCGTGTAGTGCATCTGGAAATACATGTAGCTGCCCTTGGGGATCTTCTTGCCGAAGCCTGGAGGCAACTGCAGGGGCAGATCGCCGGGTGCGTACGCGACCAGGAAGCCGTCGCCGATGCCGTCCGTGCGTTCCCGTACGCCCCGCTGGCGGACGTAGACGATGATGTGGTGGACGACGGCGCGGTTGCCCGGTCGGGCCTCGGCGCCGGTCACCCAGCGATCTTCGTCGAAGCGGGTCTGGACCAGATAGTACTGGTAAGGGACGCCACCCCGGGCACGGGCCGGGACGACGAACTTGTCGGGCATGCTGAAAACCGCATCGGGCGTGCCGATCCGCCAGCCCGTGATGAAGTTCGGCGGCGGCGGCAACTGGCTGGGATCGCCCTCGGGGCAGCCCTGGTCGATCCAGGCCAGGAGCGTGTTCAGTTCGGCATCGGAGAGGCGGCGTTCGTTGCGGAAGTGGCCCACGGCCGGGTCGGCATGCCAGGGCGGCATCCGGCGGGCCTGGACGACCTCGCGGATCATCCCCGCCCAGTTGGCGGCATCGTTGTAGGTCAGCAGCGGCATGGGGCCGACCTCACCAGGCCGATGGCACTCCTGGCAGCGGCGCTGCAGGATCGGAGCCACGTCCCGAGTGTAGCTGACCGTGGCATTGGCCGCCGGACGCGGCGGGCGGCCGATCAGGCAGCCCTCGACGGGAGTGGAGGCGACGCGCACCTCCTTGCCCGCCAGCAGGTCCTTCAGGGCTTCTTCGAGATCGTGCCTTAGCGGTTCTGGCCGCTTGTAGCCGATGCCGAACTGGTCGTCGATGCGGCCGCGATATCGGATCACGCCCGCCTTGTCCAGAATGACCACCTCGGGGTTGCGGCGGACGCCGCACGCCTCGGCCACGCTCCCTTCCGCATCGCGGAGCACGGGAAAAGTCAGACGATACTCACGGGCATGAGCGGCGATCGCCTCGACCGAGTCAATGGCATTGGCATTGATGCCGACAAAGACCACCCCCTTGGGCTCGTAGGTCTTGGTGAGTTGCCGTAGCCGAGGGGCATAGGCGTTGTTGATGGGGCAACTCGTGCCCAGGAAGAGGAGCACGGTGGCCTTCTTCCCCTGGCGCTCAGCCAGCGCCCAGGGCTGACCGTCGGAGTCCTTGAGCGTGAAGGGGGTCAGGGTCTGGCCAACCGCGGCCTCGTCGGTTGACGGGGCGTCCGCGGAGGCGACCGCGGCCCGGGCTAGCGTGGCCGGTTGACCCAGCACCAGGCTCAGAACGCAAGCGACCAACAACAAGCCAATCCCGCAGCCAAACCACCGCATGGAAGTTACTCCCAGCCAGACACAACGCCCCGGGGCCCTATCCCATTATCTTATTCCAACCCCGACCAAGGCGAGTGGTTGCTCACTTTACCTATCGAGGCCCATCTCGGTTTCGGGCCATTCTCTTGATTGGCAGAGGATGAAGGGTTGATGAGGAGCCTTCGCGGACGATGTTGGACATTGGGCGAACGCCAGCGTACGATGGGCTGCAACTCGTTGCCCAGATTCCAGCGCTGCCAATCTGCTTCGGTTTGCCAATGCCAGACGAAGGAAGAAGCCGCCGTGATCGACTCATCATCGAGGCGGTAAACCCCACGGACGGATCGAGATGCGCGGTCCAAGTATCTCACGCCCGGCTGCAATCCGTCGCGCAGCAAAGGCCACAAGCTGGAATGTGCCTTACGGATTCTGGTGCTTCTCGATGAACTTCGCGGCGCGGTCGGCATCCTCGGCCCGGACCAGGATGTTCACCTCTTGCATCGGGCTGCCTGGAAACGCCTGCGAGAAGTTGGTCCCGTCCAGCCGGGCGGCGATGCCCTCGGTCTGGAGGGCCGCCCGGATGACTTCCGCTTTGATCGGGTCATGGAGTTTGTAGACCACCACCAGGTCGTCGTGCTTCATGGCTGCTCCTTCTCGTAGCGTGGTGGGAGATTGCGACGGGCCGCCGTGAGTGGACGCCCAGTCCGTACCCCTATTAGAACAAGAAGCGGACCCCGAAGCCACTCTGGAGACTTGCGATGTGCATGTGGCTGATCGGCCTGGCGGTTCTGGCCGGGCTCGTCCCCGCGCCCCCCGCCGACGCCCCCCTCTTCGACCGCCAAAGCGACGTCATCTACGGCCGCAAGGCGGGGCTGGCCCTGACCATGGACGTCTTCCTCCCTCGAGAGAATGCCAACGGCGCTGCCGTCGTCCTCGTCGTCAGCGGCGGCTTCTTCTCCAGCAACACCGCCATCAATCCCGCCTTCTGCGTGCCCCTGGTCCGCCGCGGCTACACCGTCTTCTGCGTGGTCCATGGCAGCCAGCCGACCTTCACCGTCGATCAGATCGTCCCCGACATCCACCGGGCCGTCCGCTTCATCCGCCATCATGCCGAACGTTGGAAGATCGACCCGCAGCGCATCGGCATCGGCGGCGGCTCGGCCGGGGGACACCTCTCGCTCATGCTGGGCGTTGGCGGCGGCCCGGGACCGGCCGACGCCGCTGACCCGGTCGATCGCGCCTCCAGTGCCGTCCAGGCGGTGGCCTGCTTCTTCCCGCCCACGGACTTCCTCAACTTCGGCGAAGACGGGCGGGAGCTGCTCGGCCCCTTCCCCCACGCCCCGCAGTTTCGCCCCGCTTTCGATCATCATCAACTCAACCGGGCGCAGAACGTCTTCGACCGCGTGACCGATTCGGACGAACTCAGGAAGCTCGCCCGGGCCATCTCGCCGATCTACTTCGTCTCGAGTAAGTCGGCCCCCACGTTCATCATCCACGGCGACCGCGACACCGTTGTCCCCATCCAACAGGCACGCACTTTCGTGGCCAAACTCAAGGAAGCAGGCGTACCAGCCGAGTTGAGCGAACGCCCCGGCGCGGCCCACGGCTGGCCGACGATCTTACTCGACGTGGACAAGCTGGCCGACTGGTTCGATCAGCATCTCGGCCGCCCGGCCACGCCGCCGCCCGAACACTGCCACTGAGGTGCCGGCCGACTTTCCCCTCAACCCCAGGATGGACGCATGACCGCGCAACCCGCCGCCGCTTGGAACTCGTTCGGCTTCACCACCCGAGCCATCCATGCCGGGCAACCCCCGGACCCGACCACCGGGGCCACTATCGTCCCCATCTATGCGACTTCGACCTATACCCAGGCGGGGCCTGGCGAACACAAGGGCTACGAGTACAGCCGCAGCGGCAACCCCACGCGGACCGCCCTGGAGGAATGTCTGGCGGCGCTCGAAGGTGCCGAGGCCGGTGCCGCCTTTGCCTCTGGCCTGGCCGCCACCCATGCCGTCATCGTCGGGCTCCTCCGGCCCGGCGACGAACTCGTGGCCAATGGCGACGTCTACGGAGGCACCTTCCGCATCCTCGAACGGGTCTTCCGACCCTGGGGCCTGATTCCCAGGTTCGTCGAGGATCCGGGGCCGGAGGCCTTCGCCGCCGCTATCACGCCCCGCACCAAGATGGTCTGGCTGGAATCGCCGACCAATCCGCTGGTCCAGGTCCTGGACATCGCCGCCATCGCCGGGCTGGCGCGCCAGGCGGAGGCCCTGTGCGTCGTCGACAACACTTTCGCCTCCCCCTACCTCCAGCAGCCGCTCGCGCTCGGGGCCGACCTAGTCGTTCATAGCACCACGAAGTATCTGGGCGGCCACTCGGACGTCGTGGGCGGAGCCGTGCTCGGCAGCCAGGAGCACATCACGACCATCAAGTATTTCGAGAACGCGGTCGGCGGCGCACCTGGCCCCTTCGACTGCTACCTCACCTTGCGCGGCGTCAAGACCCTCGCCCTGCGGATGGAACGCCATTGTGCGTCGGCCCTGCACTTGGCCGACTGGCTGGCCCAGCACCCGCGCGTGGAACAGGTCTGGTATCCGGGGCTGCCCCAGCACCCGGGGCACGAACTGGCCCGCAAGCAGATGAAGCAGTTCGGCGGCATGGTCTCGCTCAAGCTGCGCGGCGACGTGGCCGCCACCGTCCGCTTCCTCAAGAGTCTGCGGCTCTTCAGTCTGGCGGAATCGCTGGGAGGCGTGGAGTCGCTGGTCAATCATCCCGCACGGATGACCCATGCCAGCATCCCGGCCGAGATTCGGGAACGGCGGGGCATCGACGATCGCCTGGTGCGGCTGAGCGTCGGCATCGAGGAAGTGGCTGACCTCCAGGCCGACCTGGAGCAGGCCCTAGCCGCCGCCGGTTGATGCAGGGTCTGGCTAAGCGGGGACGTTCACGCACTCGGCCTTGCGGTGGATGCGCTTGAGCAGCCCCGCCAGGACCCGCCCCGGACCGATCTCGTGGAACTTGTCCACGCCCTGGGCGAGCAGGCCGCGGATCGTCGCCTCCCATTGCACGGGCTGGAGCACCTGGCGGACGAGGAGCGTGCGAAACTCCTCGGCCCGGGTGTGGGGCTGGGCGTCGACGTTGGACCAGATGGGGATGCGGGCGTCCCGTAGCTCCACGCCAGCTAGCGCCTCGGCCAGGGCGGCGTCAGCGGGTTTCATGATCTCCGTGTGAAACGCTCCCGCCACGGCGAGCCGTACCGTCTTCATGGCACCGGCCTCGGCCGCAAGCCGCTCGATGGCCTCGCAGCCCGCCAGGCTGCCCGAGACCACGATATTGCTCGGGCAGAGGATGTTGGCGATCTGAATGCGGCCCGCTGACTGAGCCTTCTGGCACAACTCCTCGATGGCGGGAATCTCCATGCCCAGAATGCTGACCATGCCGCTCGGCGTGGCCTGGGCCGCGGCCTGCATGGCGGCCCCACGGCGCATGACCACCCGCAGCCCATCCTCGAAGGAGACCGCGCCGGCACAGGCCAGGGCCGTGTATTCACCCAGGCTCAGACCGGCAGCGGCCACCACGTCGGCCTCCAGGCTCGGCTCCTCCGCTTTCAGCTTCTCCCAGGCTGCCAGGCTAGCGACGTAAATGGCCGGCTGGCTCACGTCGGTGGCGCTGAGGCGGTTCTCGGGGCCGGTGCGGCACAGCTCCAGGAGGTCGTAACCGAGCACGGCACTGGCCCGGTCGAAGAGGCTCCGGGCCGGCGGACAACCGGCCGCGAGTTCCTGCCCCATGCCGACGTACTGGGCACCTTGACCTGGGAAAAGACATGCGATCTTGGGCATGAACAGATCCGTCCTGGGAATTGAAAGGCCGCAGCCTGTGCCGCCCGGCAGGGCTAGGGCGTGAGCACGAGTTTGCTAACCTGGAAAGTCGTCCGTGGGCTAGTTGCCACCGAAATCGGCGGCAAAGGCCTTGGCGTTGAGCTCCTCACCCGTGGCATGCTTGGTCAGTGCATTCCAGTTCAGCGACCGACCCGGAGCGAAGACCCGCTCCCGGAGGAACTGGCCGACCGAATGCTTGCCCACGTAGTTGGCCTGGCTCGGGGCACACCGGAGCACCTCCCGGCTTAGCGTGTGGTGCACCTGCGAGGCGAACAACTGCCCCATCATGTAGTTGTGATAGTAGACCGGAGCCGAGCAGATGTGAATCTTGCTGGCATAGTCGGGCGCGGAACGGCCGTCGGGCCGACGCACCATCTGGTACTTCTCGACCAGGTCCCACCAGAGCTTGTTCAGGTCCTGGTCGGGATGCTCGTACATGGCCCGTTCGAAGCGAAGCATGACCTGGCACCAGCGCGAGAAGATGAGGAGCTGATGCCGGAGCATGCGGCGGCCGGCGGCGTCGAAGGCGGCCGGATCGTCCACGGTCACGCCCATCTTTTCCAGCCAGGCGGCGCTCTTGGAGAACTTCTCAAAGAGCATCGCCACCCCCTCGGTGGTCAGGATATGGGCCTCGGTCCGCAGCACGTAGGGCATCCTGTTCGGGATCGTCTTGCTGCTGTAGACGGCATGGCCCAGCTCGTGCAGCATCGTGGCCATCCAGTATTCGTTCGGGACGATGTTGGCCAGGACGCGCACGTCCCCTTCCCGGTCGATGTCGATGCAAAAGGCATGGGGGCTCTTGCCCGGCTTTTCGTACAGATCGCTGCGGGCCAGCACCTCGTCCACGGGTAGCCCGATGCCGCCGAAGAACTGCCGGCACAGGGCGAGGATGTCGGCCTTGGCGTAGACCGGGTCGAGTTTGTAGTCGAAGATGTCGGCCGGTTCCTGGAAGAACGGGTCGTGCAAGTGCCAGGGCCGAAGCTGCTCGTGGCTGAGGCCATAAAGGCTGCAGAGCTTGGCATCGATCTCGCCCTTGACCTGGCGGAAGGGCTCGCGAGTGAGTTCGTCCAGTTCGTCGAACAGGTTGAACAGCCGGACCTGGTCCTGCTCGCTGAGGAAGAGCATCATCTTGTGGTAGTCGGCGAAGCCGAGCCGGCGGGCCGCCTCGTTCCGCAGGGCCACCAGTTCACGCAGGTCCGCCTCGACCTCGGCTCCGACTCGCTTGCTCGCTTCCCACACCGCCTGCCGCCGGGCACTGTCGGTCGACTCCTTCAGAATCTTCCGCACCTCGCTGTCGGCTAGCTCCTGCCCGTCCACCTTGGCCCGAAAGACGTTAAAGGCCTTCTCGACCGCGTTCGCCTTGGCGTTGATCTTCCGCAGCAGTTCCGGGTCGACCTGCTTCTCCAGGTACTGCAAGTACAGCACCTCAATCTGCCGCTTGAGCGTCTCGTCCTCGATCTTGCCGAAGCGGAGCTTCTTCAGTTCGCCGAAGCGGCCCGTGTCGGCCAGGGCGGCATCGAGTTGGTTCTGCAGTTCTTCCTTGCGGGCAAAATCCTCATCCTTGCCCGAGACGTTGGCGTTCCACCAGGCCAGCCCCACTTGATGTTCCAGGGGCCGGAGCCGGGCTTCATGGTCCGCGATGAACTGCCGGGCCGCATCGTCGAGCGCCGGCCTGGTGGTTGCCGTGACCATCGTCAACACTCCTCCCGCAAGCAAGATCAGGGCCCACGGCACCATTCTACCCGGCAGCGGCATGATGTGCGTCCTCCAGTGTTCGCCCCAAGTCGGCAGTATACCAGACCGCGCGGCGGCAAGGTAGCGGCTGGCCCTTTCCCCACCTTGCGACCAAACCGTAGGATACACTTGGCGTCTCATTGATAGGGCCACCCCTCGGGGCGGGACGGGCTGCCCCGGCTGGTCATTGGGCGGAGCACTGCCATGGATCCGCTTCCCATCAAGATCTGCGGCATCACGCGCCGCGAAGACGCCCTTGCCGCCATCCGGCTCGGCGCGGGCAGTATTGGCTTCAATCTCTATCCGCGTTCGCCACGCCATGTGGCTCGGGACCGGGTCGCCGAGCTGCTGGCCGATCTGCCGCCAGTAAGCAAGGCCGCCGTGTGCGTTCATCCCAGTCCCGAAGAACTCAAGACGATCCTGGCCCTGGATTTTGACGTGGTGCAAATCCATGCGGGCAACCTGCCGCAACTGGCGGGCCCCCTCGCCGAGGCCGGCCGGCCCGTCATTCTCCCCTTCTCCGTGGCCGACCCCGAGGACCTGGATCGGGCCCGCCAGACTGCCGAGGCCTGGCGCGCTGCGGGCGTCAACGTCTGCGCTCTCCTCGCCGACGCCAAGGTCACCGGCCTCTACGGCGGCACGGGACGCACCGTCGCCTGGCAAATCCTGAAGGACCAGACCTGGAACTGGCCGCTCATCCTCGCCGGCGGCCTCAAGCCTGAGAACGTCGCCGAGGCCATCCGCACAGTTCGGCCCGCGGCTGTCGACGTGGCCGGGGGCGTCGAGCGCCGGCCGGGCATAAGGGACCATCGGCGCAGGGAGGCCTGGGTCGCCGCCGCCCGCCAGGCTCTGATGGACGTTCATCCCGCGCTGAACCGCTCCGCCGATCCCCAGCCCAAGACGGCGTCCAAGCCGGCCCCCGGCGGCAAGGCCGGTTCTCCGTCCCGCCCCTAAGTCCCCCAATGGGCTCCGACCCTATAGCTCCAGAGGGCTCGCTCATGTTGCCGCTGCTACGCAATCTGCTGGCCCACTGCGAATGGGCCAACGGCGTCTTCTTCCATGCCTGGGGGAAATCGCCGGCCCGAGACCACGAGGAGATGCGCCGCCGGCTCGATCATCTGGTCGGAGTGCAACAGGGCTTCCTCGCCGTTTTCCGCGGGGAGAGGCCAGGCGGACCACCGGACGGGCCGCCCGACAGCTACGACGGGTTAAAGGCCCGAGCCCAGACCTGCCATGCCGGGCTGGCCGTGTTCGCGGCCGGCCTCACCCCCGACGGTCTAACGCGGCCGGTCCACATCCCCTGGTTTGGCGAGCCCCCGCTTCACATCGCGGTCGCCGACGCCCTGGTGCAGTTGTGCATGCACTCGCAGCATCACCGCGGCCAGTGCATGACCCGGCTTAAAGACCACGGCGGCGAGCCCAAGAACGTCGACTACATCGTCTGGCTCTGGAAGCAGAAGCCCGCCGCCCGGTGGTAGCTGGGGCGTAGTTAACGCTCATGCCTTCTGAAGGCGAGCCCTACCCCGCCGTCAGGCGAATCTTGTGCACGCCGGCCCAGGCATAGCCGCCGGGGTTCCAGCCGATCCCCCCGTCCAGCGGCTGGCTCCGGCCCAGGGCGTCGATGGCACGAGCCCAGATTTCGACTGTCCCCGCCGCCAGGTCCGCCTCATACTGCCAGGGATGCCAGGCGAAGGGGCTCTGGGGCCGTTCGAGTTGCGTCCGCTTCCAGGTCTTGCCCTGGTCGAACGACAGCTCCACCGCGTCGATGGCACAGGCGCCATCGTTCCAGGCAACCCCCTGAATCTTGTGCCGACCGGCGGCGACCTTGGTATCCGCCAAGGGATTCCAGATCACGCTGCGGATGCGCATCCGCCAGTTGGCATCGCTGTTCTCCAGCGTGCTCACCCATTCGGTCCCGGGCTTGACCGGCTCCTTGGGGGTGCGGTAGCGGCGTTCATGATGGTAGTTGGTGCTCTCCTCGGCGGCGAAGACCAGCCGGTCGACCCACTTGACGTTCACCGTGCCGTAGTAGCCGGGCGTGACGATCCGGGCTGGTCCGCCGTGGATGGCGGGCAGCGGCGCGCCGTTGAGTCGGAGGGCGATGAAGCTCCGGGCCAGGGCATCGTCCAGGGGCACGCTGTGCTCAAAGTCGTCGATGCCGTCCTTGAGCGGCCGATCCTTACCCAGGGCGGTGACGAATCGGGCCGCCGCCGTGGGCTTCAGGTTCAGGTGCTTGAGCAGGGCCGGCAGCGGGACGCCGCCGAAACGGACGTTGGCCAGAGCCCCGCAGGCCCAGAGCTTGTCGCCGGGCTTGCTCGGATGGATCTGGTTGAAGAAGTATCGGCCATTGCCCGAACACTGGAGCACCATCTCGACTTCGACCTGTTCGAGCTTGGCCAGGTCGGCCACGCGGACCTCTGCTTTCTGATTCAGCTCACCGGACAGCGCGACCGTCCAGGCGCCCGGATCGCGCGGCGGGGCCAGCGTAAGCGTGTCCTCGAGCTGCTGGTTGTTGCGGACGAACATGAGCTCGGGCGGCGTCAGACGGTGGGTGCGCAGCAATTCGAGCGGCGTCTCGATCTCGACCGGCTCGGCTCCATGCACAATCAGACGCGGGTCCTTGCCCGCAACCACGGCATCGGCCCGGGGTGGCGCTGCCGCTGTCCACGCCCAGCCGCCCATCGGCAGCCATGGCAGCAGGGTCCCCGCAGCGGCGGCCTGCAGCGCGGTCCGGCGATCCATCTCGTTCATGCTCATGTCGGGATTCCCAGTTGCTCTAACGTGTCCCCATCGGGCAGTCCGTACGGACGGAACTTCTCCAGTTTACCCTGATCTTCGCTGCTGAACAGCGCCCGGTGCAAGCCCAGGCGGCTGGCGAGCGGCGTGTCGATCAGGTTGCTCGAATCGGCACTGCTCATCTGGAACAGCACGCGAATTTCGATCTCACGCAGCGTGCCGCGGTCGATGCAGCGCACCAGACCGCCCAACCCGTCGACGGTGACGAGTGCGTGCATACCCAGGCTCGGCCCCTCGCGCAAGAGCAAGCTGAACTGCTGGGAGGGCGTGGCGGCGTCCTTGCTGAAGCCGTAGTCGTCCTCGGCCTTACGCAGATCGCGCAGCCGCTGGAGCCCGTGGATGAACAGGTAGACTGGCGGCCGCTCCTGTTGCGGGTGAGCTTGCCGCTCCGCCAGTTCGTCGGCCAGGCTCTTCATGAGGCTCGCCACCTCGCGGCCGGAACAGAGCGGCAGACCGACGCGGCGGGCCAATTCCACGAGCGGCCTGACCTCTTCGCCCTCCGGCGCGACCGTGACAAAGTGGAACTGGGCTGAGCCGGCCGGATACTGCGGGACCAGGCTGAGGAGGGCGGCGGCGAGGACGCCCTGTGTGCCGGCCTCATCCTGCCCCAGGACAAAGAGGTTGCGGCCACTCTGCCGACGGAAGAGGGCCGCCGTCGGCTCCTTGATTGAGATCGGCTCGCCGAGCCAGGCCAGAGCTTCGCGGGGCGGCGTGGCGGGACGTTGTTGCCAGAGCTGCTTCAGGGCCAGGTTCTTGCGCAGCT
>CALLZJ010000275.1 GCA_937858435.1 uncultured bacterium | reverse complement strand
CTGACCTGGCATCGCCGCAGCCTCGCGAATGAGCAATCGCAAGGGCGGACCGCTGGGCCGAGGCAAGTCGGCGTAGGCCGTCGGCCAGGGCTGCATGGCGTAAGCCTGCCGGGCCACCAGGTCCGCGGGTCGGCTCCAATCGAGACGGCCATGGTCCTTCGTCAGCTTGGGGGCACGGGTGACGGCGGCCGGGTCTTGCGGCCGGCCGGCCACCTCGCCCTGTTCAAGCCGATCAATGACGGCGAGCGCGGCCTGGGCTCCGAGTTCCGCTAGCCGCGCTTCCAGGGCCCCGGTGGTCTCGCGCGGCCCGATGGGAGTCTTGACCACTTCCAGCATGTCGCCGGCATCCAGGCTCGGGGTCAAGCGAATGATGGTCACCCCCGTCTCGGTCTCACCATGCCAAATGGCCCAGGCGATGGGGGCTGCCCCACGGTACTTGGGCAAGAGCGAGGCATGGACGTTGATCGCACCCCGGGGCGGCACGGCCAGCACCTCGGGCTTCAGGATTTGCCCATAGGCCGCCACCACGAAGAGATCGGCCTGAAAGGCCCCAAGCCGCTGGACGGCCTCGGGGGTGTTGACCGACTCGGGCTGATAGATTTCGAGTTGATGTTGTTGGGCCAGCGTCTTGATGCCACGCTGCAGTTCGAGGGTCTTGCCTCGGCCGGCCGGGCGATCGGGGTTGGTGACCAGGCCCACGACGGAATGGCGGGGCGTGGCCAGCAGCAAGGCCAGGGTCGGCTCGGCAAACGTGCCGGTCCCCATGAAGAGAAGTCGCATGCCTGGCCCCCGCCCCTGGGACAACCCGCGGAACCCTTTACAATGGAGTTGATGATACGGCGGCGTGGTTCGCCCGGCGCGGACCACCGACCACGCCCTCCGCGGTCAGGGAGAGCACGGCCATGAGTCTGGGCACCAGCATCTGCTACGACATGCACCTGCACACCAGCCGCCACTCGGAGGATGGGAACATCAACCCGTTCACCCTCTTGCGGCACGCGGAACGACTGGGACTCACGGGCGTGGTCATCACCGAGCATGACTGGCTCTGGTCGGAAGAGGAGCTAGAAGAGCTGCGGGCCGCCACGCCCCGGGTGCAGGTCTATGCCGGTGTCGAGGTCTCCGCCCATGAAGGCCACTTCCTGGCGTACGGCGTGACCAACGCCTTGCGGCTGCCCAAGGGGATCAAGGTCAAGGAGCTGTGCGAGGAGGTGCACAAGCAAGGCGGCGCGGTGATCGCCGCCCACCCGTTCCGCTGGGGTCAGAAGTTCGATGAGATTCTGGCGGAGAGCAAGCCTGAACTGGACGGGCTGGAACTGATCACCCTCAACATGGACGGCGAGATGCGCCGCAAGGCCCAGGAAGTCTGGGAGAAGCATCCCTGGAGCGGTGTGGCCAACAGCGATGCCCATGAACTCAAGGACGTGGGGGCCTGCTACACGCAGTTCCCTCAGCCCATCCGCGATCAGCGCGATCTGGTCGAGGCCCTGCGGGCGGGCAAGGGCATGGCCCAGGAGCGCCACTCGGTGCAGATCCACGCCCTCTTGGACGATGACGACGACTAGCCGACCTCGGCCAGCAGTTCGTCGATGAGCAGGCCCGGCTCGGCGGCGACGCGGACCAAGGCCCGATGGCGCGGGGCGACGAAGCCCTCGGCCAGGGCATGATCGATCCAGGCCAGGAGCGGGTCGAAGTAGCCGGCCACGTTGCACAGACCGATGGGCTTGGCATGGAGGCGAAGCTGGGCCCAGGTCAGAATCTCGAACAGTTCATCCAACGTGCCGTACCCGCCGGGCAAGGCGATGAAGGCGTCGGCCAGTTCCGCCATCCGGGCCTTGCGCTGGTGCATGGTCTCGACGATCTCGAGCCGCGTGACGCCTTCGTGGGCCAGTTCGCTCTCGACCATCGAACGGGGAATGACGCCGATCGCTTCCCCACCGGCAGCCAGGGCGGCGTCGGCCACGACGCCCATGAGTCCAATGTGGCCGCCCCCGAAGACCAGCCCCACGCCCCGCTCCGCCAGCAGCCGGCCACAACTCCGGGCGGCGGCCGCATAGACCTCCGACTGGCCCACTCTCGCTCCACAGAAGACCGCGATCCGCCGCATGGGTGCCCCCTGTTCTTTGATGCATAAGATAGGGGCATTCCATCATCTGCCCGTGGGAGCATTCATGGCTGACCGCAGAATTCAACGCGCCCTTTTGAGTGTCAGCGACAAGTCCGGCCTGGTCGCCCTGGCCCAGTTCCTCCAGACGCTGGGGGTCGAGTTGATCTCGACCGGCGGCACCCGCCAGGCCCTACTCTCGGCCGGGGTGCCTGCCCGCGACATCGCCGAGGTCACGGGCTTCGCCGAAATCCTCGACGGCCGGGTCAAGACGCTTCATCCCCATATCCATGCCGGCATCCTCGCCCGCCGGGACGATCCCCGCCACGGCGAGACCCTGACCCGCCACGGCATCAGCACCATCGACCTCATTGTCAGCAATCTCTACCCGTTCGAAAACGTCGTCGCCGCTCCCGGCAGCAGCCCCGAGCAGATCATCGAGAACATCGACATCGGCGGGCCGACCCTGGTCCGAGCGGCCGCCAAGAACTTTCACGACGTGGCAGTGGTGACCGATCCCGGCCAGTACGAGGAAATCCTGGCCGAGATGCGCGAGCGCGACGGCATCCTCAGCCTGGCCACGCGGCAGAAGCTGGCCATGGCCGCCTTCTCGCGCATCGCCGCCTACGACCAGGCCATCGCCGCCTACTTCGCGCACGTCGCCGGCCAGACCGAACGCTTCCCCACTTCGCTGCACCTTTCCTTCAGCAAGCGGATCGACCTGCGCTACGGAGAGAACCCGCACCAGTCCGCCGCCTTTTACATTGAACCCGGCGCGACGCATCCCTGCGTGGCCACCGCCAAGGTGCTGCATGGCAAGGAGCTGAGCTATAACAACCTCCTCGACCTGGACAGCGCGCTCAACCTGGTCCGGGACTTCGACCGCCCCGCCGCCGCCATCATCAAGCACAACAACCCCTGCGGCGCCGCCGAGGCCGAGCAACTGGACCAGGCCTTCCATCTGGCCTACGAGTCCGATCCGCAGAGCGCGTTCGGCGGCGTGTTCGCCTTCAACCGCGTGGTCGATGCCGCCACCGCCGAGCAGATCGCCGCCCCCAACCGCTTCGTCGAAGCCGTCATCGCCCCGGGCTTCACCCCCGAAGCCTGGCATCTGCTCACGACGCGGCCCAAGTGGAAGGACACCGTGCGCCTGCTCGAGGTGGGCGAGTTGCAGCCCGGCCCGGCGACGGCTCTCGAGTATCGCCGCGTGGACGGCGGCCTCTTGGTCCAGACGCGGGACCACGCCGGCGCCGACTGGGCCAATCTCCGCACGGTGACGCGCCGGGCTCCGACCGAAGCGGAACTGGCCGACCTGGCCGTCGCCTGGCGCGTGGTGCGGCACGTCAAGAGCAATGCCATCGTACTGGCCAAAGGGGGGATGGTCGTGGGCGTGGGGGCCGGGCAGATGAGCCGGGTCGACGCCGTCCATCTGGCGGCCCACAAGGCCGGGGAGCGGGCTCGGGCCAGCGTGCTGGCCTCCGATGCTTTCTTTCCGTTCCGCGACAATGTCGATGCGGCCGCCGCGGTGGGCGTGACGGCCATCGTTCAGCCGGGCGGCTCAGTCCGCGACAACGAGGCCATCGCCGCTGCCGACGAACACGGTCTGGCCATGGTCTTCACCGGCGTGCGCCACTTCCGGCACTAGGACCACAGCCGCCGGGCTTCGAAGCGACGCCCTTCTGGCGGCATTTTGAGCACGAGGAGTTGTCCGGGTACCCCTTGACAACTACGCCCCCCGTAATTTGAGGATGGTTGGGGGAAGCCCAAGTCAACCGTTTCGCCATAGCGGGTGGTGCGCGCGGACTTCACCATGGTTGTTGCCTACTCGGGATCATAGCCAAAGCGGTTGTGTGAAACCTCGATGCTGGGTACGCACGTGTATCACAGATCACGGCATGGTGTATCGCTGTTAGAGACGATCGTGATGCTCGCGATCATCGCGACCTTGATCGCTCTCGTCGTCCCGGCGGTGCTGCGCGTTCGCGCCGTTTCGGACGAAGCGATCTGTGCGGACCGCCTGCGGCAGTTGGGGCAGACCGCGCACCTCTTTGAACGGGATCACGGCCGGTTGCCGCCGGGCTACCTGGGCCCGGGGCGTGAACATGAAACGACGGCTCCGGCCGCCTATCGCCACGGTCAGTGGCTGGGCCACTTGCCCTTGCTCCTGCCCTATTTGGAGCAGCGTGCGCTTCTGGAGAAGCTCTCTCAGGAAGTAAGCCTGGACGTGAACACGATTTCCCAGAAATGGTGGATCTCCAAGACAGGAGAGGAGCCCAATCCCGCGACGTACCGGCTCGCCATGACGCCCGTCAAGCACTTTCTCTGCCCGGCCGTACCACGGTTTGAACCCTTGACGGAATCCTACAGGCAGGGTGGCACGGTCATCGGCGTCCACGTGTTCCACAATGAGCGGAGCATTCGGACGATTTACTGGGGCGAGGGCTACGAGACGGAGGTCGAGTTTCGCTTTCTGGCCCCCACGCACTACGTCGGCTGTGCGGGCACGGGCGTGGGCACGAACCCTGAGTACCTCCGTTGGGCGGGGGTGTACACGAATCGGTCGGCGTGGTCGCTGTCAGGGCTGGCCGCGCGCGACGGTACGTCGAATACGTTGCTCTACGGTGAGGCCACGGGGACGCGCGACCCCGACAAACCCGCCTGGACGCGTGACCTCTCCTGGATGGGTTCGGGAGCGCTCGGAACGTTTGATGGCTTGTATCGCGGCCGTGACGGCACCGTGATGACGTTCACCAGCTACCACGTGCGCGGCGTCCCCTTCTGCTTTGCCGACGGGTCGGTGCGTTGGCTGCGCTATGCCGATTATGGGGGGCCGCGGGAGCCGCGGACGCCGGCCTGGCTAGCGTTGCAGCAGTTGGCGGGAGTGGCAGACGGTGGCATGGCGGATGCGAGCCTGATCTTGGTGGAGTAGAGGGATTAGCCATGACGCGCCTGCGCCTGGTCTGGGTGGCCGCTACCCTGGGCATCGTCAGCGTGGTCTGGTGGTTTCACGCCTGGTCTGGCGTGGACGGCCGCGCCGCGCTTGACCGCCAGGAGCAGCGTGAACACGAAGACACGCCGGCGCCACGCCTGCGGCTGCCCGCTTGCCGCGTGCTCGACGCCGGTGCTGGTTCCTTGGGCCAGGTCCTCGAAGCACTCCTGCCGATTGAGAATACTGGGAAGCTGCCGCTGGAGGTCGATACGGGGACGGGCCGCGCCTGCGCCTACATCAAGCCGCCGCGTGCGGTCGTCGCCCCAGGTGCGACGCTCAACATGGCCATTGGCATCCGCTTGCGCCAGGAAGGCAAGTCGGAGCAGGTGCTAGTGCGCCTCACCTCCAACGATCCACGGCAGCGCGAGGCCGAGATCATGGTGATGGCCAAGTGCCCGGCGTGGTTGCAAGTGGAACCGGCTCAGGTTGCGCTCGGCACGCTGCCTGCCAACTCCCATCGTGAGCTGGAATTGCTGGTGACGGACGGGGACGGCACGCCGCTCTCGACGACGGCGGGGTTGGACGTCCTGGCGAGTTCGCCGCTGCTCCAGGCAGAGTGGATCTCCGCGTCACGGCTGCGCGTGCTCGTGGGGCCCGTGCCCAAGGGAGTGCGGCGCGAACACGTTACGCTTCGCAACCAGGACTTGGGGAGGTCGGTACAGGTGCCGGTCTCGCTGGAGGGGGTCGGGTGGATCAATGTGGCGCCGCGGCATGTTGCACTGCGCCATGCCGATGAGAAGACGCGTGCCGCATGGCTGCTGGTCTCCTCCAACAGCGGTGACATGCCCGAACTGGACGTGGAGGTCGTCCCGCCGCTGGTGGAGTTGGTCCTCGCCGGTCCGCAAGCGCCACGGCGGCGGCGCTTCCAGGTGCAGTTCAAAGAGCCGGCTCCAGCCGAGCCGACTTCAGTCGTCATTCACTTGCGCGTGCGTGGAACGGCAGAGGTAGAAACAGTGGCCGTGGACATTCGTCCTTAACCCCAAGAGAGGAGTTTGACACGTGTCATGCGAACAAGGGGAACGGGGGTGGGCCCAACAAGACGATCTGCATCTACTCCTCGGGGGGCAGCAATGGTTGCACCACGCTCAGTGTTGAACCGATCAGCTGCGGCGGCCAATATATCAAACAGTGGGATTGTCCAGGCAGCAAACCGATTTGCGAGGGGTGCAACTGTTTAGGCGATCCCATTCGGACCCTTCCGCCTCCGCCCGTGCATATCTGTGGGGGGTGACGCTTACTCCGTCCACCAGGAGTTTACCCATGCACTGTTCACATCGCTGCGTCCAAGTACGCCATGGGTCATTCGCCGTTGGCTTCGTTCTGCTGTTGCTGGCCAGCCTCACTGGGCTGGCGGCTCATCGGGATGACGCCGAGCAACTCGCTCAGCTCATTGACAACGTTGCCGCCTTCGAGAGCCAGTATCGGGACGTCGAAGCGGAATGGCGGATCACCTATCGCCATGATCCCGAAAAGCACACGCTGCCAGGCCACGATTTCGTAACGCAGAGCGAGAATCATTGGCGTGTTGTTTATCAAGGCGAGTGGATGAAGGAGTTGGGCTCGCACAGTTCGTGACCCTGCATGAAGAACGGCAGGCCGGTCGCACCGAGAAGTCCGATGACGGTGAGTTGTTTGTTAACGTGAGCGACCGGGTCGTGAATCATGTTCTCGACCAGCGGGCGCCCCGCTCGGCGTTTCGCCCGCATCTGATGATCTTTTTCATTACCATGGATTTTGAGAATCCTCTTTCCGCGTGGTTACGCGGCGCAGATCAAGAGCCGAGCAACCCTTGGCCCAAGAGTCATCGCGCGCTCTGCTGGGAAGGCGAAGGCCAGTGGCAAGGACTGCGCACCGTGCGCGTCCGCGAGGAACGAGGCCCGGACGCGGCAACGGCCTATCAATATCACTTGGAGTTCGTCCCCGAGCGGAGTTGGCTCCCGGTGCGGATGACGGGGCGATTCCATCTCAACAAGAACCTCGTCGTCAGCCATACCGAAGTCGAGGAGATGGGGGAGTTGTCGCCGGGGCTGTGGGTGCCGACGCTGATCAAGAGTACCATGTCCGACATTGCCTCCCTACGCAAAGGCATCCAGCAAACGGATCGGTACGGCGAGTCGCGCGTGACCAGCTTGAAGGCGAATCCGAGCTATCCCAAGGAGTTCTTCACGAACTATAGGCTGCCCGAAGACGCCATCATTTACGAAGTCAAGGGCGGCAGGATCATTCGCACTATCCACATGGAAGCCGGGAAGGTGGTGTCGGTGGAGCGGCCTTGGCTACGCGCCTGGCTGCCGTGGGCTGGTGGCGTGGCCGGTGGTCTCATCCTTCTCCTTGCCGTCTGGCTGGTACGCCGCCGGTGGCGCCTCCACGCCGCGTGAGTGCCGCATGCAGTGCCCGTTTGATCCAGCATGAAAAAGACCCACGGACCGAAGGGGTCCGTGGGTCGAGGATGTACTGGGATGGCGGTCGGCCAGCTTAGAACCGGACTTCGGCCCCGAAGCTGATGCCGTAGACGAACAGCCGGTTCTCGACGAAGTTGGAGACGGCGGGCCCGAACACCGCCTGGCTCGTGCCCAGGTTCTGAATGGTGCCGTTGCCGTAGTTCGTCAGCGGGTTGCCGTTCGGCCGCATGATGCGATTGATGAAGAGCACGTCGTAGCCGACCGTGAAGCGGCAGAAGCTGGTGAGGTCGTAGCCGACCCAGAGGCCGAGTTCCGGCTCTTCCGATCTGTGCGGGTCTCGCGGACCGCGCGGGCCGGGTAGACTTCATTGAAGTCGACCGCAACGCCACCGATGCCCGGCTGATTGGCGATGCCAACCACGTTCTCGGCGAAGGCGTAGTCCTGGTTCATGCCGCCGATGCTGATCTTGGCCCGACCACCGACGGTGAAGTCCCAGATTTGCGTGTCGAACTGACCGCCGACCTGGAAGCCGTAGAAGCGATTGCGAGCGGCCATGTCGGACGTCAAGGCCGTGCCGCCGCCCAGGACCGTGGCGCCGGGGCCAGCCGCGCTGCCGCCGACCGCGAGGGCCTGTTCGAGGAAAAGCACTTCATCGTAGTTGAGGTAGCGGAAGCCGAAGAGGGCATCGAACTGGGTCGTACCCACGGCATAGCCGCGCTTGCGGACGTTCAGTTCCATGCCCCAGAGGCGGTTCCAGGTCACGCCGTCGATCTGAGCGTTGAAAGCGGCGGCCCCGGTCTGCGGCGTCGCGTTGACGAAGTCGGCGGGCGGCGGCTCGGGGTTCGAGGTGACCGCGAAGTTCGTCAGACCGGTGCTATAGGTCACCGGGTTCGCCGACGCCAGGGCAACGAAGGAGGCATTGCGGGTCTCGAGCTGGAAGAAAGACAGCTCGACGCCGATCTCATCGGACAGCCACGCCCCGGCCGTGAGGCGGGCACCGTTGCGGTCCTTGACTTCGAGATTGGTGCCGGAGAAGAGGCGCGGGTTGAGCTGCGCGAGGCCGATGTTGGCGCCGACCTGTCCGAGCGGATCGAGGAGGGGGTCTTGGGGCACGCCGTCCCGGGTCACCACGTTCTGCACGCCCGCCGTCCAGGGCATGATGTTGCGGATTGCCGGGAAGGTGTTGGTGCCCGAGTCCATCAGGGAGCCGGAAATGCGCCAGAGCAGGTACTCGCCGCGGAAGAAGACGCGGTAGTCCGGAGCGACGGCGCCGCCGTCAAAGAGATTGCATTGGCCGCAGTCGCCGAACATGACGGGCGTGCCGTCCGCCGTGACGGCGTGGGTCCCGTGCTGGACCTGGCGGGCCTTGAGTTGATCGACCAGCGTGGTGGGCCGGCTCGGCTGAACCACCGCGGCCGTGCGGACAGGCGCGGCGGCGACCGGATCGACCGGAGCCTCTTGCGCCACGGCCAGGCCCGAGCCCGTGAGCAACGCGGTCACCGAGAGAGCATGCCGAAGCTTCATGGAATTCCCCCTCATTCGGACGGCGCTTCCGCCGTTCTTCAGGCCCAAACGGCGCAGCCCCCAACAGCGCGCACCGCTCGGTTCATTGGATTCGGGTTGGTCGGGCCGCGCTCAGGATGCGGCTCGTGCTGGTTGTGTCAGGGGTACTTATCGGCAAGGCTGCGGCTCTGAATAAGCTCAAGGTGAAAAAATAATCTAGGCAAGAGCGCGATGCCCGCCCCCAGAGCCAGGCTCAATAGCTCGCGGCGCCACGGCAAGTTCGTCCGGCATGGCAAGAAATGCGGATCGAAGTGACGACCACAGCCGGGGCGATTGGGCAGATGGGAATGGCGGTCGGACGATGGCCGGCCCCTAGTTCGCCTGGCCGAGCACGGAGACGATCACCGTGTTGTCCCGGGGCAAGTCGGTAACGATCTTGAGCTTGCGATGCAGCTCGCCGACGGCCTCGGGAGTAAGCGTGATCTTGAGGACGTGGACCGACTTGGCCTCGTTGGGCAGATCGGCGACCTGCATCTGCCCATCGCTGCCCTCGACCTTGGTGATTTTGAAGGGCTGGCCGCCGCGGATGGTGATCCGCCGCTCGACGGACTTGCCAGCCGCCACGTTGCCCACGTTCACCGTGGCCGGCGTGGCGGTCAGGGCCGGCAGCACCTCCACGGTCAACGGCACGCGAATCCGCGGCGATTGCGGGTCGTTGGTGAGCACACAAAGCTCGGCATGCCAGGAACCCGCCGGCGTGTCTTCCCGCAGCTTAACGTTCAACTTGTAGGTTGGCGGGTTGGCCGTCACCTGCGTGAGCTTGGGGATCAGGTAGCCATTCTCGCAATGGACGCCGGTCGCTTGCCAGCCCGAGACGCCACCCCGGTAGTCGATCACCGTCTCGGCCGAGGCGCCAGTGCCGAACTTGACGGTGCCGAAGGTGAGCTGGGAAGGAGCAAGCATCAGATCGCCTCGGCTCACCGCCGAGATGTCGACGCGCACTTCCTCATGCACGGGGCGGTCGATCGTGACGTAGATGTTGAAGGTCTTGGGGCCGCTGAACTTCGAGGTATCGACGGTGACGGTAAGCTGGGTCGACTCGCCGGGCGCCAGATCGTACTTGGCGACCGTGGCCGTGGTGCAGACGCCGCACGAAACCCGCAACCCGCTGATGTGGAGCGGTTGCTTGTGCTGATTGACGACCTTGAAATGCTGAGTCAGGACGGTGCCGGCCGGTGCCCCGCCGAGGTCCTTGACGCGTTCTTCGATGACGAACTGAGCTTCGAGCCGAGCCCCAGGCCCGCCGATGCCGAGTAGCACGGCCAGCGCCCAGAGCCAACCGGTCTGGCGGAAACTCCAGCTTGCCCCCCGAACCATGCGACTGACTCCCTGGTGAGACCCCGCGACATACCCCATGGCGGCACCCATGCCGTCCTGGCTTCGCACCGGCCACATTCAAGTGTTGCGCTTGCGGCCCTCCAAGTCAAACGCTTGAGCCATTCGCCTGGCCGCGCCCAGGGTTTCCCGCAACAAACTTACCGGCTACGCAGGTTCGGGAAGATGGACATGCGGGGCAAGGGCGCCGTCAATGGCAATCTCATATTCCCGGTTCAAGTGGCTAGAGCATCGCCTGCGGGTCCACGTCGATGGCCACCTCGACTCGATGCGGTGTCGGCTGACTCAGCACGTGCTCACGCAGCACCCCGTGCAGCTCCCGCGCGGTGGGCGAGAAGATCAGGAAGTGCCAGCGATGCCAACCTTCGAGCTTCTTCAGGGGTGCCTCGGCCGGCCCCAGGAGCGTCATCCCCTCGGACAGCGCGGACCGTACTCGCTCCGCCAGCTCAGCCACGTGCCGGGCCACGACCGGTTGCTCGCGCCCTCGTACCAAGACCCGGGCCAACCGCCGCAGCGGGGGGTAGCCGTGGCTCCGCCGCTGTTCCAGCTCCCAGCGGGCAAAGGACTCGTAGTCATGCCGCGATGCCATGTGAATGCAAGGATGCTCTGGCGTGAGCGTCTGCACCAGGACGATGCCCCCCTGCTCGCCGCGCCCCGTTCGGCCCGCCACCTGGGCCAGCAATTGAAAGGTCCGCTCCGCCGCCCGGAAGTCAGGCAGGTGCAAGGCCGTGTCGGCATTCACCACGCCCACCAGGGTCACTCCGGGAAAGTCGAGCCCCTTGGCGATCATCTGGGTGCCGAAGAGAATCCGGGTGTCACCGCGGCGAAAGGCCTCCAGGGCCCGGGCATGGCTGCCGCCACGCCGCATGCTGTCGCTGTCCATGCGCTGGCAGGCCACGCCGGGAAACTTGTGGGCCAGTTCCTCCTCCAGCTTCTCCGTGCCCAGCCCCAGGTAGCGGATCTGCCCCTCGGGGCACTCGGGGCAATCGCTCGGCGGTGCGGTCCGGAAGCCGCAGTAATGGCAAACCGCTCGGCCGGGTCGGGGCTCGGCCGCCGACTCGTCCACCGCGCGCGGGGCGCGATGATGGGTCAGAGCCACGTCGCAGAAACGGCACTTCACCACGCAGCCGCACTTGGGACAGTAGAGATACGTGTCGAAGCCCCGCCGATTGAGGAACAGGATGATCTGCCCGCCCTGCCCCAGCGTGATGTGCATGGCCCGCTCAAGGGACGGACCGATGGCCCCGAAGCGGCCACGCCGCATCGGCTCATGCCGCAAGTCGACGATCTGGACCCGGGGCAGCGGCCGACCCTCGACCCGGTGAGGCAGGCTCAGCAGGGTGTAAGCCCCGCGCTGGACGTTATGCCAACTCTCCAGGGCCGGCGTCGCCGAGCCGAGCACCACGGGAATGCCAAGCTGTTGGGCCCGCCGAACCGCCAGGTCCCGGGCGTGATAGCGGGGCGTGGTCTCTTGCTTGAAGCTGCTTTCGTGCTCTTCATCCACGACGATGAGCCCCAGCCGCCGAGTGGGAGCGAAGATGGCCGAGCGAGCCCCGATCACGACCTGCATCTCACCCCGAGCGATCCGCCGCCAGTGCATGCCGCGCTCCGGGCCGGTGAGGTGGCTGTGCAGCACGGCGATATGGGGAAATCGACCCGCGAACCGCTCGATTGCTTGGGGCGTGAGGCTGATTTCGGGCACGAGCACCAGCGCCTCCCGGCCGGCAGCCACGACCTGGGCGATGGCCCGCAGGTAAACCTCCGTTTTGCCGCTCCCCGTGACCCCATGGAGCAGAAAGGGCTTGAACCCGCCGGTCTTCAAGGCCGCGTCGATGGCGGCCAGGGCCTGACGCTGATGCTCGGTGAGATCAACGGGGCCGGTCGGCTCGGGGGTGTGGCCGAGGCCAAGCTCTTCCAGCGGCGTGGCTTCCACGCGCCGGGTTTGCCGCGTTGCATAGCCTTGCCGCACCAGGGCCCACACGACGCTGAGCCCGCACCCGACCTGCTCGGCCAGCGCGTCGGCCTCCAGCGGGCCGCCCGCCTCCCGCAGCGCCGCCAGGGCCAGCCCCTGCTTGCGGGTCAAGGTCGTCGGCACGGGCCGCAAGAGGTCCAGCGGCACGGCAGTGACAAACGCCTTCTGCCGCGTCCCCGCCTGGGCCTTGGCACCGGCCGGGATCGCCGCGTCCAGCGCCTGCCCCCAGCCGCACAGGTAGTAGTCCGCGAGCCATTGGGTGAGGTCGAGCAGGTCGGGCCCCAGGAGCGGCTCGTCGTCAATGATGCTATTCAGCAGCTTCACGCTTCGGTCGGTCCGCGGCTGAACGGACAGGGCCACACAGTAACCGGGGAGCAGGCGGTTGCCGCGTCCGAAGGGAGCCCGCACGCGCATGCCCGGCTGGAGGCGCGCCGCTAGGTTTTCCGGCACGCCGTATGTGAACCGCGTCGTCAGCGGCCGATTGAAGACCACCTCGGCATAGCAGGCCACGGCCGGCTCGGGCGGCGGCGGAAACAACTCCGGCATGACGGCTTCTCCTTGCCGTCATTGTACTCTTGAACAGGCCTGGGCTCGACTAGCGTGTCTCCTGAACCCGTAACAGGGCTTCGCGCAGCTCGCGGACCTCGGCCTCTAGGCGACTGACTCGTTCGGCAAGGTCGCCCAGGCCGCTGCTCCGCGGTGCGTCGATGTCGCGGGGACGGACAGCTTCAGATCGCGCGCCGCCAGCTCCCAACCGCTCCCCTGGGCTGCAGAACCCATGCATGACTACTTGAGCCCGGCGATGGCTCGATTCAATAAAGAAGACCAGCCCCCGTTCCTCCAGGCTCCGCAATCGAGCACGCAGCGTCTCCAGGTCGGGGAAGGGGTCCATCCGATTGCACCGAGTACGCAGTTCCCCTTCGGTCTGCGGGCCCCGCAGGAGCAACTCGGCCAGGATGGCCAGGTCGCCCTTCTCGACCCGCAAGGCGTTGTACAGCACGTGACGGAACTTGTCGGTGCGGCCGCTGCCCATGACCTGTTCGGTGTAGCCCAGCCGCTTCAACTCATCGACGGCCACTTCCACCTCGGCATCCACCAGCTCCAGGACGGGGTCGCGGTTGCTCTTCTGATTGCAGCCGGCTACCAGGCCGTTCAGAGTTAGGGGATAGTTGTCCGGTGTGGTCTTGCCCTTCTCGATCAACGCCCCCAGGACACGGCGGGCCTGGAGACTCAAATCCGGCCAACTCGGACTCCCGGCGGGCGGAGCACCAGGCGCGGTGGGAGTCGGTTCGGGCGTGGAGAGATGGAAGCCGGGTTCGCTCATGAGGCGGTTCCTTCCACGGGACAAACGCTGGAGACAGGAGTCAGGGAGCGGGTGGAGGGGACCACGCCGCCGCCGAGGCATCATCCTACACATCCAGCCCCGTGCGCGGCCAAGGCGGCTCGTGTATAATGGGAAAGTCATCCTATCTCACTCGCCAAGGGGATGCGGTCATGCCTACCGCTCGGTCTGTTCGTCGCGGTCTGGTTCTGTTCCTGATGCTGACCCTGGTCGGCGTGGGCAGGCCCCTGTGGGCTGACGATGCGGCCACCACGGCCCATACCGCCGTCGCCGAGGTGATCGAGAAAATGCAGGCAGCCGTGCGGGCAGGCCAGCCTGACGATTACCTGGCCCATGTCAGCCAGGCCGACCCCTTCTTCCGCCAAGAACAGGTCTGCTGGGCTGCCGACCTCAAGAAGGTGGTGCCCGCGTCTTTCGAATTTCAGTGGGCCAACTCTAAGCTCAGTGAAGACGGGAAGCGTCTCACCGGGGATCTCACCTGGGTCTGGAAGCTCCCCGAAGCCAAGAACGAACGCAAGCTCAGCTTCCCTGCCAGCTTCGTCCGGGATGAAGAGGGATGGAAGTTCGCTGGCGAGGTCTGGCTGCGGGTCGATAGCGAAGGCTGCCAGGTCTACTTCCCCGAGGAGCGGTATCGCAAGGAGGCGGAGGGGATCGCCGAGGTCTTCCCCGAGATTCGCCGGCAGGTCTTCGCCGACTTCGAGGAAAAGGAGCCGGCCCTCATGCAGGTGAAGCTCTACGGCCGGATGCTGCATCTGCAGGCGTCGATCTTCCTGAGCTACGTCGACGGGCTGGGCGGCTGGAACGAGCCCGGCGAGGCGATCAAGCTGCTCAGCATGCGGCAGGCTGGCATGGCCCGGGCGATGCGCGGCACGCTGGCCCATGAACTGGGCCACGCCGCCACCTGGCAGATGGGCCCCAAGGCCAAGGACATGCCCTGGTGGGTCCAGGAGGGCGTGGCCGAGCAGATGTCGGAGTTCTACAGTGCCAAGCGGCGCGGCTCGGTGGCCATGGTCCGCAATCTGGCCAGCTCCAATCAGCTCGCCCCCTGGGAGAAGATGCACGATTTCACGCCGGAGACTATGCGGCTCGGACTCCAGGTCTACAACCAGGGGCACCATATGTGTGCTTGGCTGACCGACCGCTATGGCCGCAAGAAGCGGAACGAATGGCTGCGGGCCATGGGAACCGGGCTGACATTGGAAGATGCCAGCCGGGAGGTGTTCGGTACGCCGTTCAGCGAGTTGGCCGCCGAGTGGGCCAAGCTCGTTAAGGAGAACCCTGACTTCATCCTGCCCAAGGAAGCCCCGGCCGATAAGCCGGCGGACAAGCCTGCCGACCCACCGGCCGACAAGCCGACCACGCCCCCAGGCGGCACGCCGCGTTAATGCGGTGACCCAGCGCGGTTTCGGGTAGTACGCGGGCTGAAGTCAGTCCTCCTTCTTTACCTCACGCTCCAGCTTGGGGACGATGATCACGGGCCAGGAGCCCCGCCGCGCCTGGGCGTTGATCCGTGGCAGGTCGGTCTCGACGATCTCTTTCCAATCACGAAGCAGCGACCGCAGTTCCTTGCGAATCTGGCCGTAGACCTCCTTCACGCCCTGGGTCGGTGCGCCCTCGCCGTCGAGGTGAACGTTGTAGACGAAGACGAGGCGGGAGTAGAGCTTGGCACCGCCCTTCTGGGCCAGGATGTCGTAAGCGATCTTGGCCTTGGGATTGTGCAGCTTGCCTTCCAGCTCGTCGAGCTTCTTGAGCAACTCATCTGAGGCGGTCCGCAGCCCAGCGGCCTCTGACTCGTGCCGCAGCAGTTCATTCCGACTGCGCAGTTGCTGGGCGACCACCCGCAGCTTCTCCACGGTCAGCGTCAGGTCGTTAATCTCCCCCCGCATCTGGATGGCCAGCCGCTCCTGGGCGGCCAGGTCGGCGGGGGACACTTCCCGCCGAGGATCGGGCTGGATGACGAGCTTCTGCGTCGCCGTCTGGCCATCCACGATCAGTCTCACCTCGTAGGTGCCGGGGTTAACGCTAGGGCCAACGGTGGGGCTGCCCATGTCGATCTGGGCCTGACGGATCGGAATCGCCCCCTCGCCAGCCAGGTCCCAGACGAAGCGATGCAGCCCCGCCTTGGTCGGCAAGGTCGGCTTGTCCGAGTCGTCTGCGGCGCCCTCGTCCTCGCCCATCTCATCCTCTTGGGCGGGCGCGGCCGGTTCCTCACTCTCCTCGGAGCCGTCCCCCTCTCCCTCAAAGGCGATGACCAGTTGCCCCTTGCGATCGCGGATTTCGAGCCGGACCTTCTCGGCGGGCCGGCGCAGGTAGAAGTCGATGACCGCTCCCATCGGCGGATTGGGGAAAGAGCTTTGCCGCGGCTGTCCGCCCACGCCGATCCCGTAGTTCCAGCGCACGACCGGCGCCGGGCTGAGCAGCTTGAAGGGCTCGTCGGCCAGGTCCTTGCGCGTGAGCTGCCGCAGCGGCGTGAAGTTGTCCAGAATCCAGAGCGACCGGCCGTTCGTCCCCAGGACCAGATCGTTGTCCTTGATGACCATGTCATGCACGGGGACGGTGGGCAGGTTGAGCTGCAAGCTATCCCAGCGCTTGCCGGCGTCGCGGGAGACCAGCACGCCCCGCTCGGTGCCCACGAACAGCAGGTCGCGGTTCACCGGGTCGGCACGGCAGACGTGGAGATAGAACTCCGGGTCCATCGCATCGGAGAGCGTGGTCCAGGTCTGGCCGTAGTCCGTGGTCTTGAAGAGGTAGGGGCGGAAGTCGTCGACCAGGTGCGCGTCGATGACGACGTAGGCGGTGCCGGCTTCGTGCGGCGAAGGCTCGATCATCTTCACCGTCGCCCATTCAGGAAACCGCGGCAGTTGGGCAGTGACGTTGGTCCATTGCTTGCCGCCGTTGCGGGTAACCTGGACCAGGCCGTCGTCGGTGCCCACCCAGATGACACCCTTCTCGACGGGGCTCTCGGCCACGGCGGAAATAGTGCAATAGAACTCGGCCGTGGTGTTGTCGCCGGTAATGGGGCCACCCGACCACTGCTGCTTGGCCCGGTCGTTGCGTGTCAGATCGGGGCTGATGGCGGTCCAGGACTGGCCGCCGGTCGTCGAGCGGAAGAGGACGTTGGCTGCGTGGTAGATGACCTTGGGATCGTGCGGTGATCCGGCGATGGGGGCCGGCCAGCGGAAGCGGTACTCCATCGCCTCGGCCCCATGGCCCGACGGGTTGTCGGGATAGATGCTGACATTGCGGGCAGCCCGGACCCGGTGGTCGTAGCGGGTGATGGCGCCGCCATATTCCCCGGCATAGACGATGTTAGGATCGGTCGGATCATGGAGCGTGTAGCCTGTCTCGCCGCCGCCGACGCTGTACCAGTCGCCCAGGCGAATGCCGTTGTAGTTGAGACTGTTGCTCGGCCCGCAGCCGCTCCCCAGGTCCTGCATCGTGCCGGAGACGTGGTAGGGGACGCGGGTGTCGACGTTGATGCGATAGAACTGGCTGATGGGCAAGGCGGGGGCGTGCCATCTCTTGCCGCCTGTCACGGTGATGTTGACGCCGCCGTCGTTGCCGATGATCTGGCGCTGGGGATTGAGGGGATCGATCCAGATGTCATGGTTGTCGCCGTGCCAGAAGCCGGGCCCGCCGTAGAACTCGAAAGACTTGCCGCCGTCGAGGCTGCGGAGCATGGGCACCTGAGGGCAATAAACCACGTCGGGGCTGTGAGGGGCGACGGCCAGCGTGGTGTAGTACCAGGCCCGCTGGCGGAGGCGGCGATCATCGTTCACGTGATTCCAAGTCGTGCCGCCGTCGTCAGAGCGAAACAGCCCGCCCTCTTCGCTCTCGATCAGGGCATAGACGCGCTGCCCATCCGACGGCGCGACCGCCACGCCGTCCTTGCCCCACGGCCCGCCCGGCAGCCCGTTGCCCGTGAGCTGCTTCCAGGTATCGCCACCGTCCCGAGACATATAGAGCCCGCTGCCGGGCCCGCCACTGGTCAGCTCCCAGGGCCGACGCCGGGCCTGCCACATGCCTGCGAACAAGAGGCGTGGGTTCGACGGATCGAAGCAGACGTCGCTGGCCCCGGTGTCCTGGTCCTTCTTGAGCACTTGCTGCCAGGTCTTGCCGCCATCGGTGGTGCGGTAGATGCCGCGCTCCTGGTTCGGTCCGAAGGGTCGGCCCAGGACCGCGGCGTAAGCCACGTCCGGGTTCGTAGGATGGACGATCAGCGTGCCGATTTGGCCCCGCTGCTTCCAGACGTGGGTCCAGGTCTGGCCGGCATCGGTGCTCTTGTAGATGCCGACGCCGCAGATGACGTTGCCGCGGATGTTCGCCTCGCCGGTGCCGATGTAGATCACGTTCGGATCGGACGGCGCGACGGCGATGCTGCCAATGGTGCTGGTCGCTTCCTTCTCGAAGATGGGCTGCCAGCGCGTGCCGCCGTCGCTCGACTTCCATAGTCCGCCCGACGCCGTCGCCACGTAGTAGACCCGGGGGTCGCCCGGAATCCCCGCCACCCGGCAGACCCGCCCCCCGGCGGCTGGTCCAATGTTTCGGTAGGACAGGCTGCTCCAGAGTTCGCTGGGTCCGTGCTTGTCCTCGGCGGCGGCCAGACGCGCCGCCCCAGGTGCCAAGAGAGCGAGCAGCAACAGTCCACGCAGCGCAAAGGTCCAGTGACGCATGGGTGACATTCTCCGAGGCAGGAACCGCTGACCTGGCTCTTCTTTCTACCGACCCGCCCCGGCAAATGCACGCGCGAACTGCCTACCGGGACCGACGCCCGCCGTCTCGGCGGCGGTACAGTCGGCAGGGAAAGCACGTCAGTCCGGAATCAGAACTGCGTCACGGTCCGTGGAGTCTGGGAGATGACGCGGAAGCCCAGGCGGCGGTAGAGAATGATGGCCCGCTCGTTCTCTTGGGTCGCTTCGAGGGCTCCACGCAAATAGCCCCCCGCTTGCAGACTCGCCAGCGCCTGCTCGACCAGAGCCCGACCCAGACCCAGGCTCCGGTAGCCCGGCATGACGCCGACGTTCTGGATCATACCGACGCCCCCTTCGTCCGCACACTGGATGCCGCCACAGCAGCCCGCCGCCGACGCCACCAGCCAGGTCGCCGTCGGCAGGAAGCCCGGCTTGGCCCGCAGTTCCCGCATCAAGTAGTAACAGCCGCTCCGCTCACGGAACGAGGGGAAAAGCTCCGCATCCACGCAGTCGCTGAAGGCCCGGTAGTGAACCTCGGCGTGAATCGCCAGCAGCGACTCTTCCCAGGGAATGAAGAAGAACTCGTCCGCCAGCCGCGGTAGGAACTGCCGACCGCGCAGCTCCAGCTCCATCCGCACACGCTGATAGGTGGTCGTCTTGAGCTCGAGCATGACGCCTCCCCGCTACCGCCGCCGAGGGGATTCTACGAATCCCCGGGCCCAGCACTCGCTCTCCCGCGGACTACGCGGCCATGAGCTGCACCTCGTCACGCTCATCGTCGTAGTCGAAGAGTTCGGCATACTGACCCCAGCGCAGGAGCGTGTCCCAGAGCTTCTCGTAGTTCTCTTCGGGCAGCCGCAAGATGAGCGTCTCCAAGATGAAATCGCGGTCCATCGCCTCGCCTTCGGGCTGCCGCCGCAGCGCGTCTACGATTTCCTGGAACAGCCGCAGCTTGAGCAACTGTTCGCGGAAGATGGCCCGCCGGCCTTCCGGCGTCGCCTGCACGAAACGCCGACCGTCCAAGTCGATGACCACCATCCGCTTGGGCGTATCGACGAAGTTGAGCATCTCGGCCGCCTTCACCACGTTGATCGTGTGGCCGAACTCCCGGTGCGTGTCGCTGGCGATATGGAAGACGTCTTGCCGCCCGCCCCGCGCGTCCAGGTATTCGAGCAGGCCGATGATCTCGCCCGGCAGCGCCTCCGGCAGCGGTTCGAAGATGGGCTCGGCCGGCGTCGGCAGCACGGGCTCGTCGGGCAGTTCGTGCCCCGTGATGATTTCGTGCAACTGATCGACCAGGGCCAACAGCGCCGGCGAGCGGTAGTCCCGAGGCCGGGGCAGGTCGTTCGTCACAATCTTGCGGATCGTCCCCGGGTTGGCCCCAAGGATGACGATCCGATCCGCCATGTAGGC
>CALLZJ010000274.1 GCA_937858435.1 uncultured bacterium | reverse complement strand
CGGCCAACCTGCCCAACACGCCGACCTGGTCCTTCGCCTTCGACCCACGGACCGCCTCACCGACCGACGACGTCTACTTCGTCGGCACCGACATGGGCGTCTATGCCTCGTTCGACCAGGGGACAAGCTGGTTCCGTTACGGCGTGGGGCTGCCCACCGTGCCCGTCCGCGACCTCGAGTTCAATGCCAATCGCTCAATCCTCGCGGCCGGCACTTACGGCAGGGGCATGTGGCAGATCATCAACGACGCCCAGCCAGTCAACCTTTCCATCGTGGCCGGCACGCCGCAGACCACTGAGGTCACGACCGACTTCGGCACCAATCTCCAGGTCCTGGTGACGAATCCGACAACCGGCACGCCGATCAGCGGCTTCGCGGTGATCTTCACGACGCCACTCGCTGGGGCAAGCGCGGCCTGGGGTGGCTCCCAGCAGCTTCTGGTCTTCACCAATGCCTCTGGCATAGCCACAGCTCCGACGCTGACCGCCAACACCATTGCCGGCAGCTACTTCGCCACCGCCTCCTCGGTCGCGGGTAATGCGGTGCAGTTCGATTTGACCAACACACCTGGGGCCGCGGCCAACATCCTCGTGCATGCCGGTTCGCCGCAGAGCACGTCCGTCGGCTCCGACTTTGCCACGCTGCTGGCCGCCCGCGTCACCGACGTCTTCGGCAACGGCATCAGCGGCGCGCCGGTGACGTTCCCCGCGCCCCCGGGGCCGGGGGCCGCGGGCCCCTTTGCCGGGGGTGTCGCGTCGGTGAATGCCGTCACCGATGCCAACGGCGTCGCCACGGCGACCGTCCTCACCGCCAATACGGTCGTCGGCAACTTCACCGTAACCGCGACCACGGCCGGCGTCGGCGGCGTCGCCAACTTCGACCTGACCAACGTGGCAGGGGCGCCGGCCAGTATCGTCGTTGTCGCTGGCACGCCACAATCGACTATTGTCAACACGCTCTTCGGCACGGCCCTGCAGGCCCAGGTCTTCGACGCCTTTGGGAACGCGGTGGCTGGCGTCGACGTCACCTTCGCCCTGCCCGGCAGCGGCCCGAGCGGCATCTTCGCCGGCGGCGGCACCGTAACCACCGATGCCAACGGCATCGCGACGGCCAATCCGCTTACCGCCAATACCATCGCCGGCTCGTTCCAGGTCAGTGCTTCGGTCGCAGGGGTCGCCACGCCCGCCATTTACAACCTGACCAACTTGCCCGGACCCGCGGCTTCGATCACCGTCACGGCCGGTTCACCGCAAGCCCAGATCATTACCTTGGACTATCCGACGCTGATGCAGGTGCTGGTGACCGATCAGTTCGGCAACGTCTTGGCGGGTCAGTCCGTGACCTTCACCGCGCCGGGCTCGGAGCCGACAGGCACCTTTGCCGGCGGCGTCGCGAGTGTGGTCGTGGTGACCGACGCCAACGGCCTGGCCACGGCTCCCACCTTTACTGCCGGCACGGTCGACGGCAGCTTCCAGGTGCAGGCCAGCGTGGCCGGCGTGCTCACACCCGCCGTCTTCGATCTGACCAATCTGCCCCTGCAGCCAGGCAGCATCGTGGCGGTGGCAGGCACGCCGCAGTCGGCGATTGTCAACACCCAGTACGCGGTCAATCTCCGCGTCCAGTTGTTCGACATCTTTGGCAACCCGATGGCCAACCAAGCCGTCACCTTCACGGCGCCGGCGTTTGGGCCAACGGGCTTCTTCTTGGGAAGTGCCGTGGTCCAGACCGATGCCAACGGCTTCGCCGAGGCTCCGGCCCTTCTGGCGAACACCCAGGCAGGCAGCTTTACCGTGACGGCCTCGGTCGCCGGGCTCGCCCAAGTGGCCACTTTCGACCTGACCAACCTGCCAGGCAACCCGGCCCTCATCATCCCGATCGCGGGCAGCCCCCAGAGCGCGGTCGTCAACACCAACTTCGCCGTCAATCTCCGGGTCCTGGTCGCCGACATCTTCGGCAATGGCGTGGAGAACGTCGACGTGACGTTTGTCACCCCCATGGGCCCCGGGCCGGGTGGCAACTTCGGCGGTTTGTCGAACGTTATCGTGACCACGGACGTCAACGGCTTCGCCGAGGCCACGACGCTGACAGCCAACACGGTCGCGGGCAGCTTCCAGGTGACGGCCACCGCGGCGGGCGTGATTGGCGCCGCCCCCTTCTTCATGACCAACACGCCGGGAGCAGCCATCATCACGCCCATCGCGGGCCATCCGCAGGCTGCCGACATCTTCATGCCCTATGACGTGCCGTTCCAGGCGCGCGTCGCCGACGCCTTCGGCAACGTCTACACCAACACGGCCGTCACCTTCACGGCTCCCGTGTTCGGACCGTCTGGTTCGTTCGCCGGGAGCAACGTCTTCTTGACCGACGACAACGGCATCGCCACGGCTTCGACCTTTACCGCCAACGGCAGCGTCGGCATGTTCGCGGTCACGGCATCGGCCCCTGGCGCGACCTCGGGCACGTTCATTCTGCTCAATCGCCAGGGAGCCGTGCGTTTCCGCCTCATCGGCTTCGGTCGGGCGGGGCTCTTCCGCGAGTACCGCATCTTCGTTCAGGCCATCCTACCGAACGGTCAGGTGGCGACGGACTACCGCGGCACCATCAACTTCACCGGCACGACGGGCCTTATCGGCGTGCCCCAGACCTACACCTACACGGCCGCCGACAACGGCACGACCAGCTTCATCGTCCGCGGCACTCGCCTGGGACGGGCGGCGGTGTTTGCCAGTTCGGTGGGCCAGCCGTTCATCCCGACTGGCTTCTTCGTGTTCGGAGTCACCTTCGGCCACGTGCTGGCCTAGGGCCCTGTCCAATCGCTCGTAGCCACCACCCGCTGGGAACCGCATCCCAGCGGGCACGGTGGCGGGCTGAGATGAGGCCCTTCAGCCCGACCGCTTGCATCCGTGTGAGTCAGCGTTAGTCGTCAATGCCGAGCAGGCGCCGGAGCACTTCGTCCGGAGCCGGGGCATAGCGGCGTGGTTCCATCGTGTAGCTGGCCCGCCCCTGGGACAAGCTGCGGACAGCATCGGCATAGTCGAACATGGCGGCCAGCGGCGCCTGGGCCACGATGGTACGCAGGTTGCCGCGGCTGGTCAACTCGCTGATCTCGGCCCGCCGGGCCTGGAGATCGGCGGTCACCGGTCCGAGGAACTGCTCGGGCACCGTGACCTCCAGATGCATGACCGGCTCCAGGAGGGTAATGTTGTCGCGCAGGGCACGGGTAACGGCGTCGGTGGCGGCGATCTGGAAGGCCACTTCGGTGGAATCGGTGTCATGAACGTGGACGTCGCAGATCGTGACCTGCACGTCAATGACCGGATAACCGACCTCGCCAGAGGAGAGGCCCCCGCGGATGCCCTGCTCAATCGCCGTGAGGAAGGCCGGGCTGAGGGCTGCCCGCTTCGCTTCAGGAAGCTTGTTCACGATCGTGATCGGCTGGCTCGAGTGCAGGTGGACCAGGGCCAACTCCACCTTGGCTGAGATGGTGTTCCCGGCAACCACCCGAGAGCATTCGCCCCAGAGGCGAATGGGCCGGCGCAGGGTCTCTCGATAGCTCACGCGCGGCTTGCCCACCCGGGCCTTGACCCGAAAGTCGTGCTTGAGCCGATGCGTCTTCACCTCCAGATGCAGAACGCCCATGCCGCTCATGAGCGTCTGGCCCGTCTCGGCGTCCACCGTCCAGCGGAAGGTGGGGTCCTCCCGGCCCAGCGTCGTCAGCACCTGTTCGAGCTTGCCCTTGTCCGCCGAGCTCTCGGGCTCGATCGACATGCTTACCACGGTTTCCGCGAAGCTGATCCGCTCCAGGAGAATGGGGTGCTGCGGGTCGCAAAGCGTGTCGCCGGTGATCGACTCCTTGGGGCCGGTCACGGCGACAATGTCTCCTGCACAGGCTAACTCCAGAGCGTCCTTGCTGCTGGGGTCGGCATGCACGTGATAGATCTTCGTCAGGAACTCCTTCGCCTCTCGGCCTGGGTTGAAGACGCGGCTGTTGGCCTTGGCCTGGCCTGAGTAGACTCGCAGGTAGAACAGCTCCCCATGCTGATCCGCCTGAATCTTGAACACCAGGGCGGCAAACGGCTCCTGGAGGTTGGGCTCGCGGGTCTCTGCCGTGTCCTTCTTCGGATGCTGCCCCACCACGGGCGGCCTTTCCAGCGGGCTGGGCAGGTAATGCCCCACGGCGTCGAGAAGCATCTGAATGCCGATGTGCTCGCGTCCCGAGCCGCACAGCACCGGCTGGATTTCGTTCTTGAGCGTACGCTTGCGAATGAGCTTGATCAGGGCCTCGGCGGGCAGCGCATCGCCGTTCAGATAG
>CALLZJ010000273.1 GCA_937858435.1 uncultured bacterium | reverse complement strand
TTTTGCAGCTTGGCCCGGTCCGCCGTCTCGACCTGGAGCACGACGTGCAGTCGGCTCGCCGGCTCGGTCTGGGCCACCTCGCTCAGGATCCGCCAGAAATTCGATCCCTCGCGGCTGCTCCCATCCTTCAGCACCTTCCGGGCCTCGAAAATACCCACGACCAGCGTTGCAGGTCCCTCGTAGTAGAGGCAGTCGGCGAAGGAGTTCCAGTTGCCGCCGAAGACGCAGGGGAACTGCAAGGCGGCCGCGAACTCGTCGAGCAGGTCGGCCTTGTTTCGCATCTTGCCGCCGCGGACGCAGCGAACGCGCAGGTCGTCGCGGTCCAGGGCCCGGAGTTCCGCCTCGAACTCGACGGCCGGGCCGGCATAGAGGTGCAGCCAGGTGGGGCCAGGCGTCTTGAAGCGGTCTGGGTTCATGGCAGTAGGTTCCGGTGGAAGTTGCGAGCCAAGGCGATGCGTTTCCCTGTGGACCAACCTAGACGACCAAGCGGCCGAGCACCAGCCCTCCCGCGACCAGCAGGATGAACCAGGGCCAGATGCCGTTGAGGAGCAGGCGTCGCCCAGGTCGCAGCCGATGGCGAGCGGTGCCGTGGCGGTCGCGGAGCCAGCATAGCGCCAACTCGACCAGTCCGAACAGCGTTCCCAGTCCAAGGATCAAGATAAACATCAGGACAAGGAAGGCCTGACCACCAAGTGTGCCACGGTAGGAAGCGACCAGGGCGGCGCCCAGGCTGCCTTTCTCCCGGTAGGCCTCGGGCAGGGCCTGGTAATCGACGAAGGCCAGGGCGAGGCTGATCGCAAGCCCGGCGTTGAAGAGATGCACGCCGATGCCCACACGGCCCCACCAGCGATCACGGCGGCTCTGTTGATCGTTGAGCACCGTTTCCCGCTCCGTGGAGGCAGCGAAGAACCGGCCGTCCGCCTCGGGGGGCCTTAGCCCCACGGCGAGGGCCTCCTCTTCAAATTCCCTCAGCCCTTCCCGCAACTGCTCTCGGACTCGCGGATCGATGAACTGATCGTACAACTGCCGGCCGGCGGCCACCGCTGCCTCGAAGTAGCGCGCGGCCCGCTCCGGCTGACCAGCGCGGACCCAGGCCCGGGCCACGTCCCGGTTGGCGATGAACTTCAAGAGCGGCTCACCGGGCTCCGGCATCTGCGCCAGGGCGGCCTCGGCGCGCTCCCGTTCGTCAGCGTCCGCCCAGGCACTGGCCCGGTTCGCCGTCGCCAGCAACTCCACTCCCGGTAGGCTGGCGACGGTCGGCTCGGAGAACAGGTTTTCGATCAACTCGGCCGCTTCCCGATGGCGTCCCTGCCGCTGCCAAAGCTCTGCACGGAGGATGCCAAGTTGCAAGCGATCCGCCGAGTTGCCGGCCAGTTGGTCCAGTTGCCGCTCCACTTCGGCCAGGTGCTCGGCGGCCTGCTCGGGCGATTCGAGCTGCGCCAGAGCCGTGGCGCGGAGCAGATCAGCGATGGCAGCGGTAAAGGGCCAATGACGGGGCTGTAGCAATGCCGCGGCCTGCACCTGTTCTCGGGCCACTTGGGTGTTGCCCAGGGCCAGCCAGGCATGGGCCGAGCGGAGCCGGGCCAGCGTCAGCAACACATGATCGCCAATCGCCTCCAGGAGCGGCGTCATGGCGGCGGCCACTTGCAAGGTCTCTTGCAACGATTCGATGCGCACCCGGCCGAGCAGCGTGACCCAGAGCTTCAGCCCGTCCGACTCCACGACATGATGCGAATCGCCCAGGCGGACCCGGAAGGGGATGGCATTGCCGACGGCGAGCAGACCATTGACCCAGAGCAGCGCATGCCAGGTGTGGCCACGCTCGGGCCAGGCATCGAGCAGCCACCAGGCCACCAGGGCCAGGGCGGTGTTGGCGAGGATGCCGCCGGCCAGGGGCAAGGCGCGCCGCCAGCGGGAGAACCGTGGTGGAGTCAGCGAGAGGGTCAACCCCTGGAAGGGATGCTGCAGACCGAGGAAGAAGCGGGACCGACCCAGTGGTACGACCAGCACGGGCCGACCCAGGCCGGAGCCGAACGACGTCACCGCATGGCCACACCAGGTGAACAGCAACGCATGCCCCAGCTCATGGGCCACGATGGCAAGCCAGAGGCAAGGCACGACGGCCAGGAGGATCTCGAGCATGCAGCCAGTCTCGGGGGTGGAACTTCCCGATTGTCGCCGCGCCGGAGCTGGTTTGCAAGCGGTTGATCGAGGCGCTCCTCGAGGACGCTTCCACGGTCCCGGTTCACCCGTCGGCGCGGATTCGGCGCGCTCGGTGCTTGCCAAACGGGGTGCCGAGGCGGTAGGGTAGCCCGTGTTCCGACAGGAGGCACGACATGTCCCTCGACTGGCCACGGCTCTTTCGCTACGACCACTGGGCCACGCGGACCCTCCTGGAGTACATGCGGCCGCTGACCGTGCCCGATCGCCCTCGGCAACTGCTCGCCCATCTCCTGGCTGCCCAGGCGGTTTGGCTGGGGCGCATCGAGGCCCACCCCGAAGCGACGCCGGTCTGGCCCGACCTCACGCTAGCCGAATCGGCGACGCTCCTCGACCAACTCGAGCCTCGGCTCCGCCACTTATCCGAACAGCTAACCGAGTCAGAATGCAAGCGGATCGTGACCTATACGAACACCAAGGGAGAGTCCTTCCAGAACTCAGTGGCGGACATCTTGCAACACGTCCTCTTCCATGGGATGCACCATCGCGGCCAGATCGCGACGCACCTGCGCCAGGCCGGGCTCGAGCCGCCCGCCACCGACTTCATCTTCGCCATCCGGGCCGGCAGCGTCCGGTAGCGTGCCCGACACCTCGGCGTCGGGAATCTGATGCTCAACAAACCCGAAGCGTGAGCGAGGGTTTCGCTTCGAAGCCACGCTAGCGCGTCGGGCTGGTGGGAGACCATCCTGCCTCCCGTCGGCGTCAGGCTCAACTGGCACCGGAAGCCCGGGAGCGATAGCGTAACCCGGCGGACAGTGCGAACCGGTCTGGGACGTGGAGCATCTTCAATCATCATGTCTGATCTTGCGACTCGCCTGCTGAGCCTGATCCGCCGCCCGACCTATCAGCCCAAGAAGCCGAAGCTCCTGGCCCGCAGCCTCGACGTGCCCGAGGCGGAGATGCGAAGCTTCCGGACGCTGTTGCGGCGGCTGGCGCAGGAAGGCAAGCTCAAGTTCGGTCGCGGCCACGTGGTCCAGCCCATGGAGGCTCGGGATGGGCTGCTCGGCATTTTTCGCCGAGGCGGCGACAAGGGGGCGGGTATTGTTCGTCTTAAGACCCCGCCCGGCCAGGGCGTCACCGAGGTCTACGTGCCTCCGGCCTCGGTAGGCGATGCCGCCCCCGGCGACACGGTGCTGGTCGCCCCCGGCCGGGGAGGACAGCAGGGCAACCGGCCCTCGGGCCGGATCATCCAGGTCGTGGAGCGGGCCACCCGCCACTTCGTCGGGACCTTCATCCTCCGTGACGGCGAGGCCCGGGTGCGGGTCGACGGCACCACCTTCGCCGAGCCGATCTTCCTCAGCCCCGAGTCGGAAGCGACCGCCCGGCCCGAGGACAAGGTCGTCGTCGAACTGCTCCGTTACCCCACGCCCTTCCAGCCTGGGGAAGGCATCGTTACCGAAGTGCTAGGTCGGCGCGGCACGCCCGGCGTCGACACCTTGAGCATCATCCGCGCCTTTGAACTGCCCGACGAATTTCCCCCCGACGTGCTCGCCGAGGCCGAGGCCCAGGAACGCGCTTTCAACGAGCACGATCTGACCGAGCGCGTCGATTTCACCCAGGACCTGGTCATCACCATCGATCCGGTCGACGCCCATGATTTCGACGATGCGCTGGGTCTGCGCTTCGATGCACGGAAGCGGCACTGGCACCTGCAGGTCCACAAGATCGGAAGAGCGTCGTGTAGGGAAAGAGTGTAGATCTCGGTGGTC
>CALLZJ010000272.1 GCA_937858435.1 uncultured bacterium | reverse complement strand
GCCGGGTGCCCCCCGCGGGCCGCCCCGCCGTGGCAGGGGGTGGGGAAGTGGGGGGCCCGCCACGCCCACACGCCGCTGCCGGAGGCCCGTTGGCCCGCCGAGCCGCGACTTCTTCTCCGCGCCGGAGCCGGCGATGAGCGCTCATGCCTTGCCTTCCGACCTGGCCGCCCGGTGGGAGACACTGCGCGCGGTGCTGGCCGACTGCGGTCCCGTGGCCGTGGCCTTCAGCGGCGGCGTGGACAGCTCCGTGGTGGCCAAGGCAGCCCACGTCGTGCTGGGCGACCGGGCCGTCGCCGTCACGGCCCATAGCCCGAGTGTGGCCACTCAGGAGCGGATGGATGCCGCCCGGGTCGCCGCCCTGATCGGCATCCGCCACGTGGTCATCGAGACGCACGAGTTCGACAATCCCGCCTACCTGCGCAACGGCGGCGACCGCTGCTACCACTGTAAGACAGAGCTTTACGGTACTCTCACTCGGCTGGTGCCGGAGCTTGGGGTCCGCACCATCGTCAGCGGCGCGAACCAGGACGACCTAGGCGACTATCGGCCCGGGCTGACGGCGGCGGCGGAGCATGGCGTCCGCCATCCGCTGGTGGAGGCGGGGCTGACCAAGTCGGACGTCCGTGCCCTGGCCCGCTGGTGGGAACTACCCGTCGCGGAAAAGCCGGCCGCCCCCTGCCTTTCAAGCCGGATCGCCCCGGGTGTGGCCGCCACGCCGGAGCGGGTCCAGCGGATCGAACGGGCCGAGGCCTGGCTCCGCCAGCAGGGACTGGAGCCCTGCCGAGTGCGGCTCCACGAGGGCGAACTCGCCCGGATCGAGGTTCCCCTCGCGCTCCTGCCCCGGCTCATGGAAGCGTGCTTCCGCACCGATCTGACCGCGGAGCTAGAGCGGCTGGGCTTTCGCTTTGTCACCGTCGACCTGGCCGGGCTCCGCTCGGGCAGTCTGAACAGCTTGATCGACCTGGAAACCCGCCGCCGGTTTGCGTTGGAGAATGGACATGCCGTCGCTGCAGCCCCTCTCCGGTCCTGAAGCCCTGGACCGTTACTTTCTCGAAAGCCGGGCTCGACTCCTGGAGCTGGCGGCCAACCTCGATCGAGTCGACCGGGGCGGCGGCGCGACCGACCCACGGCGGCAACTCCTGGATGAAGCGCTCAAGCTGCTCCTGGAGCCGACGCAGGAAGCCGACCGCGCTGCCCGGCTGCAGTTGCTCTTCTCTCGCCCTTATGATCCGAACTGGACCCGCGAGTTGGGGCTCGGTCGGTAGCGGCTGCTAGCGCGGCAGCTCAAGCACGAACACCGTCCCGTCCTGGTTGGCCGTGAAGACCCAAGGCTCGGTAGGATGGACGGCCAGGGAGAGCACCTGGACCTCAAGCGGGATTTCCTTGATGAGCTTGCCCGCCTTCGGATCGTAGACCCGTAGGAACTGATCCTGGCTAAAGGCCAAGAGCCGCTTGCCGTCTGGCGTTACCGCCAGTGCCATGACCGGACTCTCGGCGCCCGTCCAGTTCGCGGTCTCCTTGGCGCCGGCCACCTGCCAGACGCGGAAGATACCCTTCACGTCGACCGTGATGACCTCGCCGCCCTCTGGCGTGAAGATCAGGTCCTGGATCGGCTCGGGGCTGTCGGTACTGGTGTCCTTCAGCTCGGCGATCAGCTTGCGCTCCGTGAGCGACCAGACGCGCACGCCATACTCGCCGGCCGCGAAGGCGGCCGTTCGGCCATCCCGGGCCAGGGTGAAGCAGCTCAGTGGGTGGTCATGGCCAACGATGGAGGTATCGAGCTTGCCGGTGCCCGCCTCCCAGACGTGGGCGGTGCGGTCGCTCCAACTGACGAGCCGGCTCCCGTCGGCGAAGAAGCCGAGCACTGGCTCGCTGCGGCTCGGCTGGCTCGAAGCGCGCAGCTCGCGCCGCTCGTCCACGTCCCAGAGGCGGATGGAGAGATCGTCGCTGGCGGAGGCGATGAGCTTGCCATCGGGGCTGAAGGCCAGGGCCTTCACCGCGTCGAGGTGGCCCCGCAACTGCCCCACTTCGGTCCCGTCCTTTGGATTCCAAAGACGAATGATGCGATCCTCGCCGGCCGTGGCGATCAGCCCACCCTTCGGATGCACGGCCACGGCATGGACGCCCCGTTGATGGCCAAACTCGGGGAGCAGCGTCCGGCTCGCCATTTCCCAAAGCTTGACCCGCTCATCCACGCTGCCGGAGACGACGGCCCGCCCATCGGGGGCGAAGCAGACGGCCGTGGACCAATCGCCATGGCCACGCAGGGCGCGCACTTCCATTCCGAGGTGAGCATCGAAGAGCCGAATGAGCATGTCCGAGCCGGCCGTGGCCATGAGCTGGCCGTCGGGGCTGAAGGCCAGGGCGCTGATCGGATTGCGACCGATGCGGAACTTCCGCCGCAGCTCACCCGTGCGGGCATCCCAGATCACGACGTCGCCGTCCGTGCTGGCCGAGGCCAGGATCGGCGCTTCGGGGCTGAAGGCCACGGAACTGACGGTGCCCCCGTGCTGGCCCTGCAAGAGCCGCGGGGGGCTCGAGCCGGCCACTTCCCAGACCCGCACCGTCTGCTCGGCAGCGGCGGCCACGAGTGTCCCGTCGTCGCTGACGGCAAGCGCTGTCACGACCGGTCCCGTTAGCGGGTGCCGCTGTTCGACTTGTCCATTGGCCACGTTCCAGACGATCACCTGGCGGTCGGCCCCGCCCGAGACCAGGCGCTGCCCCTTGGAGGCAAAGACCAAAGCAGTGACCGGCGCCTCGTGCCCACGCAGTGTCGTCGGCCCATCTCCTTCCAGAGGCCAGAGCCGGACGGTCTTATCGCCGCTGGCGGAGGCAATCTGCTGGCCATTGGGGTGGAACGCGACCGCGGTCACGGGGCCCTCATGCCCCTGGAGCGTGCGCACCAGCTTGCCATTACCGCGGTCCCACAGGCGCACGGTACGGTCGGCTCCGCCGGATGCGATCCACTTGCCGTCGGGACTGACGGCGACGGTCCAGACCGGCCCGTCGTGGCCAGCGAGGTCCTGGCTGCGATCGGTCCCGTCAAGCGGCCAGAGACGCAGGGTCTGGTCGCAACTGGCCGACGCGAGGACATGCCCTCCCGGAGCGAAGGCCAGCCCTCGGACCTCGTCGGCATGGCCCTGGAAGGTGTGGACGGCAATCTGATTGTCGATGTCCCAGACTTTAATGAGCCGATCCTGCTTGCTGCCACCGCTGGCTAGGTACTTGCCATCGCCACTGAAGGCCAGCGCCGTAACACTGCCGACGTGCCCCGCCAACCGCCGCTTGACCTCTCCCGTGTCGCCGACATGCAGGCGGATGACGCTCAACTCGCCCCGCTCGGTGCGTTCCTCGCCGCCGACCGCGAGCCACTGCCCGTCGGGGCGGAAGGCCAGGGCATAGATGGCGGTCCGCAGCGGCCAGCGCCCCTGGAGCGTGCCGTTGCGGATGTTCCAGTAGATCAAGACGCCGTCAATGCCGCCGCTTACCAGGATGGGCAGACGAGGATGGTAAGCCAGAGCGGTCACGCCCTGAGCCGGGACCCGCAGCAGTCGGGGCTCTTGTTCCTTCTCCAAGTCCCAGAGGGCGAGGTTGAGATCGAGGCCGCCGCTGGCAAGCTGTTTGCCATCGGAGCGGAAGGCGAGACAGGTAGTGCCCCCCGAATGGCCCTTGAGCTGACGCAGGACCTGGCCGCTCTCCGCATCCCAGATGCGGATGGTGTCGTCGCCGCCGCCGCTCGCCAGCCACTTGCCGTCCGGCGAGAAGGCGAGAGCCCGGACGTTGTCGGTGTGGCCCCGCAGAACGCGGACGACCCGGCCGGTCTGAGCTTCCCAAAGCACAATCGTCCGATCCCGGCTGGCCGAGGCGATCCACTGCCCGTCCGGCGAGTAAGCAACGGCGTTGACTTCGTCTTGATGCCTGAGTTTGGCGATGCCCAGCGTGAAACGCAGCCCCGGGATCTCGGCAACGGGCGGTGCCGGCAGCAGCCAGCGGGCCTGGAAGGCGAGCGCGGCCGCGTCGGCAGTGCGCTGAGCCGCAAGCGCCTGCTCCGCTTCACTCCGGGCCGCTTCCGCCCGGGCCAACTGGGTCGGCGAGACGCGGCGCAGGAGGCCGGCCGTTTCGGCGGCACTCCGCTCCGTGCGAAAGGCTTCAAGCTGCTGGCGCACCTCCGCCACCGCGTCTTTGACGGGCTCGTCCTGGGTGGGTCCGGCACCCGCTGGCCATAGCGCCAGACCGAAAAGGGCCCAAGCGACCGCGGCGATCGCCCTGCCGAAGCGGCGCGGCGGGAAAACCATGCGTCTGCCTCCTGATGCATCCATCTCTCCATTGTACCAGGGCGGTACGGCGGCGGGCGACGGCGGCGTCCAGCGCCCAGGCCCAATGGCTTTCGCCGGCACATTCTGCCACGGGGCAGCCGGGCTGCTCCGGTCCGCGTTCAGATTTTCATTGCGTGCCACGCACCGGGCCAGTATGTTCGACGCCGGCCTTTCGCTGGAAGCTCCTATCGCGGAAAGCATGCACCCATGGCCGACGCCCCGCCCGCCGCCGCCGACCCCATCCCGCCTGGCTCACCGGGCGTGCCCCCGACTCCGCTCTGGTGGCGATTCGCTCTGCTGACGGCCGTTGCCTTCGTCGGCCTGGTCTCGTTCACCTTCCGCGATCTGCTCGGACCGCGCGGCCAGGCCGCCACCGGCATCATCGCCTTCATCGGCATCGTGGCCGCCGCCTCGACCAACCTCCGGGCCGTCCGCTGGCGCACCCTCTTGTTCGGCATGGTGCTCCAGCTCGCCCTGGCCCTCTTCGTCCTTAAGGCCCGCATCTCCATTGATGGCCAGGAATACTCCGGCTATCAACTCTTCCAGGCGATCGGCAACGTCATCAAGACTTTTCTCGCCTTCACCGGCGAAGGGGCCCGCTTCGTCTTCGGGATCCTGGCCGACCCGGCCGCCGTCGATCAAGTCTTTCCCAATCGCGGCTTCATCTTCGCCTTCGCCGCCTTGCCGACCATTATCTTCGCCTCGTCCTTCTTCTCGATTCTCTTCTACCTGGGCGTGCTCCAGATCATCGTGAAGTACATGGCCCTCAGCATGATGTTCGTCATGCGCACCAGCGGCGCGGAGACGCTGTCGGCCGCCGCCAATGTCTTCCTCGGCCAGACCGAGGCGCCGCTTATCGTCAAACCCTACGTCGGTAAAATGACCCAGTCGGAATTGCTGGCCCTCATGGTGGGCGGCATGGCGACCATCTCAGGCGGCATCATGGCGGTCTATATCGCTATGGGGGCCGATGCCGTGGCCATCCTGGCGACCAGTGTTATGGCGGCCCCCTGCGGGCTTTACCTGGCCAAGCTCATGCAGCCAGAGACCGAAGAACCGCAGACCCTGGGCCGGGCGTCGGCCAAGGTGACCGTGCCGCATCGCAACCTCGTGGATGCCGCCGCCTCCGGCGCCACGGACGGCATGAGCCTGGCCATCAACGTGGCCGCCATGCTCATCGCCTTCCTGGCGTTGCTCGCCATGGTCGACGCGCTGTTGCAGTTCACGTATGGTGCATTGAATCTGAGGGGAGGAGTGGACTGGCTGCTGGCCACGCTCCAGATGCATGAGTATCAGGCCTGGCCCGAACTCAACCTACGCCGCGTCTTCTCCGTGGTCTTTGCGCCGCTCGCGTTCCTGATGGGCGTCACGCCCCAGGACATCCCAGCGGTGGCCGACCTGCTCGGCACCAAGCTCGTGCTCAACGAGTTCGTGGCTTACAAGGAATTGACCACCACCTACCGCGACGTGATCGATCCCCGCTCCTACATCCTGGCCACATATGCCCTGACCGGCTTTGCCAACTTCGGCTCGATCGGCATCCAGCTTGGCGGGATCGGTGCCATGGCTCCCGAGCGGCGGAGCGACCTGGCCAAGCTCGGCATGAAGGCCCTGTTCGTGGGCTTTCTGACCACCCTGCTCAATGCCGCCGTGGCGGGGCTGCTGTTGTAGCCCGTAGCCGGCAAGCACGCGACGGTCAGCGCGCACCAGCGGCGCGTCTACCGGAGCCGCCATGGGGGCAACTCGGCAGGCGCGCCACGAGCGGAAGAGATCGACGGGACAAGCGCCTAGGCGCTGCGGGCCAGACGCAGTTCCTTGGGCAGGGACAGTTCAGCCTGTTCCACCCAGCGGCCAGCGTCCGGCGCTCCATGCCAGCGCTGGAGCAAGATGGCCTTCACCTGGTCGCGTTCCTCGGCATCCAGGACATCATTGAACGCCCGGAGGTAGCCGGCGCGAATCTGGGGCGAGGAGGCGCCCAAGTAGAGCAGGCAATCCTGGCCCGACTCGAAGACCGCCACGGCACGCCACAATTGCGGTTTGGACTCGGTGAGAACCGATTTCACGGGTGAACCCTCCTTGGTCCCGGGCGAAGGTGAGTAGATGTGGGGTCATTATGGAGGCGACCCCCGTGGATGTCAAAGGTTTTTTGGCATTTTCCGGGCGGAGGCCGAGCGATGGCCAATGAACCACCCGCGTCAGGGGGTGGCCACAGCGGGAAGCCGCGGGCTTCAATCTGCGCGAACCCGCAGCAAGCTAGGCCTCAAATTCCTCCGAAGCCGCGGGAGGCTCGGCGGGTCGGCGATCGAGTCCGACCGCTCGGCCCAGCACGTCCGCCAGCCAGAGCAACTCCTCCACGGGCCGGCCAGCCAGGAGACCCGTTCGCTCCCCACTCTGGGTCTCAATCTTGAGTTCAGGTACGGCCTGCTCGTTGATCTTCAAGCCGGACGGTCCCACCCGAATCTGTCGGACGTCGGGAAGGGCCCACTCGTGCCGCCGAGCACCAAACAGCCCCGTCTGCAACACCCAAAGCTGATCGCCCACCTTGGCCAGCACCGCCTGGCGCCGACCCATGTTGATCGCTCCGAGCAAACAGCCAAGGCCCATGAGCGTCACGATACTCCCCATGACCGCCAGGAAGGCCACCGGCGGCTTGGCGTTGAAGAGCTGGGTCGCCGCGTAGGGACCGACGAGCAAGCCGATGCCCACGAGCAAGAGCACCATGGCCGGACCCATCAACTTCTGCCGTCGCACGCCCACCGGAGGGATGGTCAACGTCACACCGTCGGGGAAGCGTTCGCAGACGATCGTGCTCTGCTCGGGCTGCGGCAGCGGCGCGCCGCTCGCATCGGGCGTCGTGCCACCAAGGACCGCGAGCCCCTCCAGAGGTTCGAGCCCCTTGAAACTCGACAGCGGGATCGTGGGCAGGGGGCCGACCGGCAAATTGGGCACGGTCCAACCGTTGCGGTCGGCGAAGCCGGGCAGCCGCTCACGCAGGACTTGTACCAGCTCTTCGAGCAGCGGCTGCTCGTAGCCGTAGACCAGGATGATGGGGGTCTGGCCCGCCCTGGGCACCACGATGAGGGGCCCCTTCCAGCAGGCGACCCCGCTGCGATCCGCCTGCAGACTCGAATGGGCCAGCCCGCCCAGGGCTTCCATGGTCACGCTCCGCTCGATCTTGGCGGGCCCGATGCGATCGAGAGCACCGAGGCGGCCGCCGGCCCCCCAGAGCTGGGTGGGGCGGACGGCCGACCGCAGGACCCCATGAAG
>CALLZJ010000271.1 GCA_937858435.1 uncultured bacterium | reverse complement strand
GACGGCCCCTCCTCCGACGGCCGCCATCCCGACCAGGTCCGATTCGGCACCCCGGAGGCAGACGCTCAGCGCCGCGATTTCACCATCAACGGCCTGTTCTTCGACCCGCTCGCCGAGGAAGTCATCGACTATGTCGGCGGACAGGCCGACCTGGCAAGTCGCATCCTCCGAGCCATCGGCGATCCCTGGGCCCGCTTCCAGGAAGACCATCTGCGGCTGTTACGCGCGGTGCGTTTCACGGCCCGGTTCGATCTCGCTCTCGACCTGACCACCAAGGCAGCTCTCGAAGCCCTGGCCCCGCAGATTCTGACGGTCAGCCCGGAGCGCATCGCCGACGAACTGCGGAAGATGCTCATGAGTCCGGCTCGGACTCGGGCCGTGCGGCTGCTCCTGCACTTGGGCCTGCTCCCCCATCTGCTTGGCGACGTAGCCGTGGGGGTGGACGAGAAGGCGGCCCTGGCGACGCTTCAGGCCCTCCCGGAGGCCACGTCGTTCGCCGTCGCGCTGGCAGCCCTGCTGGTGGACACCACATCGGCCGCGACGCAAGAGACGCTGCGCGAAGTCGGCAGGGGAAGTCCTCTCCATGGGTTCGCTCAACATCTGCGGCTGTCGAACCTGGAGCGGGATCAGCTCGAGTGGCTGCTCGGACACTTGCCCGACTTCGCGGCAGCGCCGCATTGGCCTGCCTCCCGGCTCAAGCCGCTTTTGGCTCATCCCTGGGGGGGGGAACGACTCGTCTTGAGTGCCGCTGGGGAGGCGGCGCGCGGCCGACCACCCGCCGCCGCGCCCTATGCCCGGACCATGCAGGCCGTCTGGGGCACGGCCGTGGACCCGCCGCCGCTCGTCACCGGCGAAGATCTGAAAGCCCTGGGGCTCGAACCGGGGCCACGCTTTAAGAAACTGCTGGAAGCGGTTCGCACCGAGCAGCTCGACGGCCGGCTCGACTCGCCGACCGCTGCCCTTGCGTGGATTAAGGCGCAGCTCGAAGCCGACGGCTAGTGGCCGGCGTGCGGGCTTCGTGGCTTGGCAGAGAAGAAACGAGCGGCTGGCGGAGTTTATTCGAACTTGCAACTCAGGCGGCGGGAGTTAATGTCGAGGCCTTCGAGAACGCGGAGCACCTGTTCCATTGGTTCCTTGCGATCCAGTGCCCAGTTGATGATGTCGAGGTTTTCCTTGCCTTCCTTGATCTGCCTCAGAATCTCACCCATCAACCCTTCGACGTCTTTAAACTGACATTGCAAGAGGCCAAAGTCGTTCCGGTCCAACTCAAGCCAAAAGCGCCGGCCCTCCAGATGCTCGATCCACCGGGCCCGCAAATAGCCCCACCAGTGGTTCCGCACCCACTCCTTGACTGCCGCCTCGCCCAAATCGTGTCCCGCCTTCTCGCTTTCAATCCATTTATAGACCAAAGCTTCACGTTCGCTGTCCGCGAAAACGCTGTAGGTACAGAGCGTCGTCGTCATGGGGCAGTCTCGCATCTCACCATCGGCCAAGGGCAAAAAGCCCACCCCGGCGTTAGCTGACGCCGTGCCTTGGCCACGTCGTGACTACTAAGGGAAGTATAGACTGAGTCGGCATGGGCCGCAAGACTTTCCCGGACTCAACGACGCCACTCCCGCGTCGCCACCCCTTGCCGCTCCCCCTTCCCGCTACAATCATCGGCACGAACCGTTTCAAACCTTCGCCTTCCCGGCCCCAATCCATGCGCCAGGCTCATTTCGACTGTTTCAGCGGCATCAGCGGCGACATGACCCTGGCCGCTCTCCTCTCGGCAGGCGTACCCGAAGCCGCCATTCGCGCTGGCCTCGCCTCTCTCGGCCTGCCCCTCTCCCTCACCGTCGAACCCACCCACCGAGCGGGACTGGCGGCGCTTGCGGTCACCATCGGCACCGAGGACCACCAGCCGCAGCGCTCTCTGAGCGACGTGCTGGAAATCATTGGCCGGGCCACACTTACACCTAGGCAGCGGCAGTGGGCCGAGGCGATCTTCCGCCGGCTCGCCCAGGCCGAAGCCAAGGTGCATGGCGTGGGACTGGAAGAGGTCCATTTCCACGAAGTCGGGGCGCTCGACAGCATCGCCGACGTGGTAGGAGCCGCCATCGGGCTCGACCTGCTCGCGGTCGACCGCTTCACCTCTCGGGCAGTTCCCCCGGGGCAGGGTACGGTTAAGGCTGCCCATGGGATCATGCCTGTCCCGGCCCCGGCGACGGCGGAGTTGCTCCGAGGCGTGCCCCTGGCCACCACCCCGGTCAAAGGAGAATTGACCACACCTACCGGGGCCGCCATCTTGACCACGGTCGTCTCCGAGTGGACAGACCAGCCGGAGATGACCATCGAGGCCATCGGTTATGGTGCGGGGAGTAAGGACTTTCCCCAGCAAGCCAACGTGCTCCGGCTGCTAGTGGGCGAGCCCGTCCAGACCGACGCCGCCGAGACCGACGCGGTGTGGGTCATCGAGACCAACCTGGACGACGTGCCCGGCGAGCTGATCGGCTATGCCCTGGAACGGCTCTTCGCGGCCGGTGCCCTGGACGTCTTCACCCAGCCCATTGGCATGAAGAAGCAGCGTCCGGGCATTCTGCTCACTGTGCTCGCCCCCACGGCCGCATTGGCTGCCGTCGAGGAGACGCTCTTCCAGGAAACGGGTACCTTTGGCATACGCCGCACCCTGGCCGTGCGCTCCAAGCGGAGCCGGCATGCCGTGGTGGTTCACACGCCCTGGGGTCCCGTTGCCGGCAAGGTCGGCACCTGGAGAGGCCAGCATACCGTTTTTGCACCCGAGTATGAGGACTGTGCCCGCCTGGCCCGTGAGCATTCCCTACCCTTGCCGGTAGTGTACGAAAAGGTACGTCAATGCTATGTGCAAGGGAGTCCTGACCGGCCAGTTGGCGAAGGATAAGTACCTGTCTTTTCGAACACGGAACACGCCAGTGCAAATAGGACAACGGCAACGCCGCCTGCGGTGCTGCGTTGTTACGCCGGGTCAAAGCGAGTGAGTTCGGCGCTACCGGAGGTAGGTTGGTGCGGTGAGGGTGGGGTTGGCAAGCCGCTCTGGCGCGCGAGCGGCCGTCGTAGCTAGTCGACTTAGGAACGGAGAGCATTCAGGCGATCGAGGCCGAGCTTGAGGCGCTCCACGCCACCGACCCGGCGGGCCAGTTCTTCCAGGCTGTTGATGCGTTCGTAGAGCGCCTTCATGCCGCCCGACTCTTCGGCGATGCTCTTGATGCGCTCGAGGTCGTCGACCGTCATCACGGCCCGACCGCGCCGACCCATGCCATACTTGTTCATCCGCGTCCGCATGTTCGAGACGTACTGCGCGGTCACCGAAATGCCGCGCTTGTTGAGCATCTCCGCGATCTCGGAGGTCTTGGCCGACGGGTTGGCCTTCAGCGCATCCCGTATGGCCTTGGACTTGGAACCGCGCTCGCCCTTGCTTGATGCTCGTGCCATGAAGTTCTCCAGCAACAGGTTGTGAATTCCACCATCTCCATTTCACCCTACGAAGCTCCGGCGCGGCCGGACAGGGCGATGTTTCAGATTTGCAGTTGTCGTCGCCACCCCGCAGCCCTCCATTTCGGAGTAGGTCGATGTGGCATACGTAGCACTCGACAGGCCGAAAGGGTAAGTGAAGGCAACTCTGCGATGGAGATTTCCAGCCCCGAACTCAGCGCATCGCATGGTCCATATCGGGCACGGACCTCAACATCCCTTCGCGCCAAGACTCCGGACGATAGCCTCCCGCTCCACCGGCTGGATCACGCCTGCATCGGTGATGATCGCGGTGATCAACTCGGCCGGCGTGACATCGAAAGCGGGGTTGTACACCTTCACTCCCGGCGGTGCCAGGGCCTGCCCGGCCACGTGGGTTACCTCGGCCGCCGCCCGCTCCTCGATGGGAATGGCCGTGCCATCGGGCAAGGTCAGGTCGAAGGTGGTGCTGGGAGCCGCGACACAGAAGGGGATGCCGTGATGCTTGGCCAGCACGGCCAGACCATAGGTGCCGATCTTGTTGGCCGTATCGCCATTGGCCGCGATCCGGTCTGCCCCCACGATAACGAGTTGAATGCGCCCCTGCCGCATCAATTGCCCGGCCATGTTGTCACAGACAAGGATTGGATCCAGTCCACGCTGCTGCAGCTCCCAGGCGGTGAGGCGGGCACCTTGCAGCAAGGGCCGAGTCTCGTCGACATAGACGGTGAAGCGTCGCCCAAGCTGGGCAGCACGAAAGAGACATCCCAGTGCCGTGCCGATGCCCGCGGTGGCCAGGGCTCCGGTGTTGCAGTGGGTCAAGACGCCACCCGCTTCGGGGACCCAGGCCGCTCCGTGGTCGGCGATGGCGGCACAGAGGGCGATATCCTCGTCGTGCTGTTGGCGAGCGGCGGACCAGAGCGCTGCGAGACATTCCGACTGGCTCCCGGTGGCGGGCAGGGCGTACGCCGCCTGCTCCATCCGCCGCAGGGCGTGGAAGAGATTGACGGCCGTGGGGCGCGCGGCGGCCAGATCGGCCGCCACCTGCCGGGCGGCATCGTGCAGCCCGAGGCCGCCTGCCAGGGCGAAGCGGACCCCGAGCACCAGCCCGTAGGCGGCCGCCACGCCAATTGCCGGCGCGCCCCGGACCTGCAAGGTCTGGATCGCTTCCTTGACCGCGGCAGCATCGTGGCAATCCCGGTAAATCGTCGCCCCAGGCAGGCGCGTCTGGTCCAGGAGCCGGAGGAATCCGGCGGCCGGCGCGCCCAGCCAGGCGAGCGTCTGTGGCGGTTCGTTGGCGGTGTGCATCCCGTCCATCTTAGCAGCCACACCCACACCCGCGGGCCGATTCACAGTGAGCCGGGCTTGTTTTCGGCGGCCAGGTTCCTTCAAAATAACAGCTAGCCCCGCGCCCACGACAAGAGGTTTTGGGATGAGCCGACTTGGCAGCCGCACGAGCAACTGGTTCCGGCGCTGGTTCGGCTCGCCCGGAGAAAGGCGTCTGGCCCGGGCCGCCTTGCTCATCGACCGCATCCGCCACTGGGAATCCGAGTACGATCGGCTCGCGGACGCCGAACTCCGCGCCACCAGCATGCGGCTGCGCGGCCGGGCCCGGGGAGGTGAGAAGCTCGATCGCCTGCTGCCCGAAGCCTTCGGGCTGGTCACGGTGTCGGCCAAGCGTGCCATCCAGTTGCGACTCTACGACGTGCAGCTTGCCGGTGCCGTCGTACTCCATCACGGCGCTCTGGCCGAACTGGCCACGGGTGAAGGCAAGACCCTGACCGCCGTCCCCGCTGCCTACCTCAACGCCCTGGCCGGCAAGGGCGTCCACGTGACCACCGTCAACGACTACCTGGCCAAGCGCGACTGCGAGTGGATGCAGCCCGTGCTCGAAATCCTGGGCATGTCCGCCGCCCCCTTGCAAATGCAAATGCCCGACCCGGCCCGGCTGCAAGCGTACAAGAGCGACGTGACATACGGCATGGCCTCGGAGTTCGGGTTCGACTTCCTGCGCGACCGGCTCCGGCTCCGCTCCCAGGGGCAGGCCCAAGCCCAACCGTTCTGGGTGCCCTGGGATGCCTTGCCGAACGGGGCGGTGCCTCCCCAGCGGCCCGCTGAGCAACGGGTCCAGCCCGAAGTGCTGAACTATGCCATCGTCGACGAGGCCGACAGCATTCTGATCGACGAGGCCCGCACGCCGCTCATCATCGCGACCGCCACACAGCGGGCCTCGCCGGAAGAGCAGATCGTCTATCACTGGGCCGATGGCATCGCCCGGCAAGTCCGCTATCAGGAACATTACACCTTCGATCCGAAGAAGCAGAAGATCGAACTGACCGATGCGGGCCGGCACCTGAGCCGCTATGCCAACCCGCCGGGCGGGCCCCACTCCCACGCCATGGACAAGCTGTTCGAACACGTGGAACGGGCCATTTTCGCCCACGTCCGCTATCGCCTCGATCAGCACTACATGATTGAAGAGACCAAGGACGGTCCGAAGATCGTCATCATCGACGAGTACACCGGTCGGCGGATGCCCGACCGCCACTGGCGTGAAGGGTTGCACCAGGCGGTGGAAGCGAAGGAGCGGGTGCCGATCAACAAGCCGACCGAGCATGCCGCCCAGATTACCTTCCAAAACTTCTTCAAGCTCTACAAGAAGCTGGCCGGGATGACGGGTACGGCCCGGCCCAACGACCGCGAGTTTCGCCGGGTCTACAAGCTGCACGTGGTCGTGGTGCCGACCAATCGGCCCGTGGTCCGAGAGCAACTGCCCGACCGGGTCTTCCCCTCGGAGGACGCCAAGTTCGCGGCGGCAGTGGAGACCATCAAGAAGCTCCGGGAGGCGGGTCGGCCCGTGCTCGTGGGCACCCGTTCGGTGGAGAAGTCGGAGAAACTCAGCCAGATGCTGACCGAGGCCGGCGTGCCCCACGAGGTGCTCAATGCCCGGCAACATGAGCTGGAGGCCAAGGTGGTCAGCCGGGCGGGCGAGGCGGGTGCGGTCACCATCGCCACGAACATGGCCGGTCGCGGCACCGACATTAAGCTGGGGCAGGGGGTGGCGGAAGCGGGCGGGCTCTTCGTCCTGGGTACGGAGCGACACGACGCCCAGCGGATCGACCGACAGTTGGCGGGTCGTTGTGGCCGGCAAGGCGACCCCGGCAACTGCCAGTTCTTCCTATCTCTCGAAGATGAGTTGGTCGAAGCCCTGGGACCGAACCGGCAGGAGCAATTGCTCGAGGAGCGGACCCGGCCCCGCCACGACTGGGACCGCTACCGCCCCGAGTTTCTGGTCGCCCAGCGCCGCACCGAGGCCCGGCACTTCAAGCAGCGCATCGACCTGATGTCCTACGACAAGCAGCGCCAGGAAGTGCTCAAGGAACTCGGCGCCGACCCCTACGTCGATTGACACGCGGAGGTGGCCGTGCAAGGTAGCCGCGGGCGGTCGCCCGCGCTCCAACCCCCGGCCGCCTGTTTCCAAACAGCCTCAACTACACGGCTTGCTCCCCCGGCAGCGAGTCCTATATTAGAAGGTTCAGCAGTCGGCACGAGTAAGGAGTCGGGTCCATGGGAAAGACTTGCGTCGTCACGGGCAAAAAGACCTCGATGGGCAACCAGATCGTGCGTCGCGGCAAGGCGAAGTACCTGGGCGGCGTCGGCCGCAAGGTCACGGGCATTTCGCGCCGCAAGTTCAAGCCGAATCTGCAAAAAGTCAAGGTCGAGATCGACGGTGAAGTGAAGCGGGTCTGGGTGTCGACCAAGGCCCTCCGCAGCGGGCTGGTCAAGAAACCGACCAAGCGCAAGGCCTTTTCCCTTCCCAAGGTCTAGGGCCTGGGTGCCGGGGCCGCGGCAGCCGCTCGGCGTTGTGCGGTCCCAGCCCGGGAGGCGGGCATGACCTTAACCGACGATCAAATCCGCTGGATCGCCCACCTCGCCCGCCTGGAGTGCGGCGAGGAGGAGATCAAGCAATTGCGGCAAGAGCTGAACGACGTCATCGCCCACGTCGACACCTTGGCGGCCGTCGACGTCACGGGCGTGGAGCCGCTCTCGCACCCGCTCCCCCTCCAGAACGTCTTCCGGGATGACGAGCCCCGCCCCCCGCTGCCGGTGGC
>CALLZJ010000270.1 GCA_937858435.1 uncultured bacterium | reverse complement strand
GTGGGGGACGTGGCAGAGGTGGGCACAGTCGGGATCGATCTCGTCGAGATTGATTGTGGGGGGGACGGCCTGCTCCTTGAGCGCGATGAGGCAAGCGAGGGCCTCGAAGGCCGCCGCCGCCGTCACGAGGTGGCCCGTCATGCTCTTGGTCGAGCTGACAGGGATGCGGCCGACGGCATCGCCGAGCACCAGGCCGAGCACCTTGGCCTCGGCGACGTCGCCGACCGGCGTGCTCGTGGCGTGGGCATTGACATAGGCCAAGTCGCGCGGGTCCAGGCCCGCGGCCCGGCAGGCCTGCCGCATCGCCGTCGCGGCCGGCTCCGGATCGCTGCTGGGAATGACCATATGGAAGGCGTCGCTGTGGGCCCCGACGGCGGCGAGTTCCGCCGCGATCGGAGCGGACCGGCGGCGGGCGGCCGCCAGCGATTCAAGGACGAACACCACGCCCCCCTCGCCGATCACGAACCCGTCGCGGCTCTTGTCGAAGGGTCGGCTGGCGGCGGCCGGTGCGTCGTTCCGGCGGGACAAGGCCCGCAGGTTGCCGAAGCCCGCCATGCTCATCGGCGAGACGGTGAAGTCGCAGGCGCCAGCCAGGCAAACGTCGACCCAGCCGTGCTGCAGCCAGCGCTGGGCCATGTAGAGCGCGTAGTTGCCGCTGGCACAGGCGGCGGAGACGGTCAGCGTCGGACCGGTCACGCCCAGCTCGCGGCGGGTGAAGTGAAGCGTACACTCGGCATCCTGTTCGGGCTGGGCGATGCGCTGGCCGCCCCGGGCCAGGTCTTCCTCCCAGCCAAGCTGCCATTCCGCGCCGACGCCCAGGACGATGCCGAGCCGCAGGTTGGCCCGCCGCTCCCAGAGCCCGGCCTGCTCCAAGGCCGCCGTCGCGCAGGAGAGCACGCCTTGATGCAAACGCGAGAGGCGGCGAAAGGCGGCGGGATCACGCCCGGTCGGCAGCGGAATCTCATCCACTTGGGCCGCGATCTGGCTGGGATGTTGACTCACGTCAAACCTGCTCACGGTCCGAACGACCGATTCCCCCGCAAGGAGACGGCGGGTGATGGTGGCCAGGTCGTGCCCCAGCGGCGTGACGGCGCCGATGCCGGTGATGGCGAGAGGGAGAGCGGTCACGCGTGGGCCTCCTTGCCGCGGGCGGCTCGGCCCGGACGGGCCTGGGTTTCGTGCGGAAGGTCATGCCGAGAATCGGAGCGTGCGGCCGGACTCCAGCGAACCACGCAGCCGTGCCCCATGGACCAGCAGCGCACGGGTTGGGCCGGGTCGGCAAGCAAGGCGGCGAGTTCCGACAGCAGCAGCGGCTCTTCAATGGAGCCAAAAGGGGAAGCTTGGTCCGTCACGGCGGCTGCGGGCAGGACCTCGAACCGTCCCAGATGCGGGAGCGCGGCGGAACGGGTCGGCGTCAAGGCCAGGGCCAGGGCGTGCAGCTTCCAGGGTGGAGCGGACGCGGCGACGGTGTCGGGGAGACGCTCGGGATCGAAGGCCGTGAGCACGAGCCAGACGCCGGCCTGATCGGGGGTCATGGCGGCGAGGGCAGCCAGGAGTCCGTCGCCGGCACCGGCCAGCCCGCCCCCCGCTCCGATGTTGAGACCATGCCAGCCGAGCATCTGACTGATGAACCCCGAGGGCGAATGCAAACAGCGGTGCGGGATGGCGTGCGGCGTCGCGCCCCAGGGGCCTTCGGTCAGGAACTTGCGGATGTGGGGATCGAGCCCGGCCCGGCCGATGAAGCGTGGCGCACCGATGACGCCCCACTGGGAGAAGTCATGCTCTTCGAGGCCGGCCGCCCGAGCGGCGGCGATCACGACCCCCAGGGAGGCGACGGTCTGATCGTCGGCATGCTTGAACTGGGAGGTCGGCAGGGGCTGCTCCCGCCAGGTGAACGGCGTCTTGCGCCAGCCGGCGAACTCGTCCGGTGTGAACGTGGCGGCGTGGTGGCAGACCAGATAAGCGGCAGTCGGAGCGAGCGCATCCATGCGGCACCAGGAGAAGCGGGAGCGGGGGCTATTCCTCGACGATCTTGGGCCCGGCATCCTTCATCGGCTTGTCGACGGTCTTTAGCCGCGGCCGCGACACCTGGATCGTCTCCTCGGTGCTGGGTTCCCGGCCATCGGTGGCGAAGATGTCGTCGTGGGAGTGGATGTCGTCCATTTCCAGGGCCGACTCGGCTTGGGGCGTGCGCGTGGGGCCGGTGAGTTCGACCACTTCGGCCTCGATGATCTGGTCGGCGGAGAGCGTCAGGCGGAAGGTCAGGGGCCCGACCTCGATCACGTCGCCGTTCTCCAGTTGCAACTCGCCATGGACGAGCATGCGATGGTTGAGAATGGTCCCGTTGCGGCTGCCGTAGTCACGGAGGAAGACGCGGTGGTCGGGCCGGACGATGATCGCGCAGTGCTCGCGGCTGACGTCTTCGCTGGCCGGTCGGAGTTGGCAATCGGGGTCGCGGCCGATCTTGAACTCGGAGCCGTGAATGGGGATCACTTTGTTGCGATGGACACCGTTCACCACGGTCAGTGCCACGTGCATGACTCGCCTCGTCCCGAAGGTGCTGGGGCTCGGATGCTGCGTTCATTCTAACCGCGGCGGGGCACGGCCGTCCATGGGCACTTGCCGACTTACCACTCCAGGCCAGCTTCGAGCAGTTCCCGGACGCGGCGCAGGCCCGCATCCTCGGTCTTCTTCGGCACGGTCGCCCGAATCCGAATCTTCCAGCGGTTCGTCTCGTCCGGGCCGGCTTCGGCCAGGTAGACAATGCCCGCTTCCTTGCCGGCCCGGTCGGGCACATCCCGCGACGGGCCGTCCGAAATCGCGAAAACGTAGACCGGCTTGTTCTTCACCGTGAGTTCCGACTGGCGGGTCACGCGGTCCTTGCCATAGGTGAGCTGGAGCTGTTCGAACTCGCGGGTGACGGCATCTTCCATCTTCTCGATCAGGGGCGACCAGGTGCAAGAGGCCTCGACCCCCTCGGGGGGCAGGCGCAACTGGACCGCCGTCATGCGATTGACGACCTTGGGCTCGCCCATGACCCAGGTCTTGGGGCAGACCAGGCGGCTGCGCGATTCCTCGTGGGAGAAGCTGCCGCCTCCGTCGCCGTCCTGGCCGGCGCCGGCGGGCAGCGCCGCCGCCAACACGAAGAGGGACAGGGCCAGCCAGCGGCACGGCGAAGAGATCAGATGCACGGCAAGATTCCTTGAGGGAGAGTGTCTTTTCAGGCCCAGGCCAGGGTGCTGTTACTGCCGCCGCCGCTCCGCCACTTCGGGGTTCACCCAGTGCCGCAGCGGCTGGCCCGCCAGTCCGGCAAGCAGGTTGTCGGCCGCGATCTCCGCCATGGCGCCCCGCGTGCCTTGCGTCGCACTGGCAATGTGCGGTGCGACCACCACGTTCGGCAGCTTCAGCAGCGGATCGTCCGGGGCGGGCGGCTCCGGATCGGTCACGTCCAGGCCGGCGGCGAAGATCACGCCGTCACGCAGCGCCTCGTACAGGTCCTTCTGGCAGTGGATCGGGCCACGGGCCGTGTTCACGAACACCGCGGTCCGCTTCATCTGCCGAAACCGCTGGGCATTGAACAGATGCTGGGTCTCCGCGTTCAGATCGGTGTGGACCGATACAAAGTCGCTTTCCGCCAACAATCTGTCAAGGTCGACCTGCTGGGCGAGCAGCTCGCGCTCGGCCTTTTCATTCTTATACCGGTCGTGGTAGAGAATCTGCATCCCCCAACCGCCCCGGCAGCGCTGGGCGAGGGCATATCCGATGCGGCCCATGCCGACGATGCCGAGTGTGCGGCCTGCGAGGTCGACGCCCAGGTGGCCGAGCGGCTCCCAGGTCCGCCACTGCCCCGCCACGGTGTAGTTGTGCCCCTCGACGACCCGGCGGGCCGCCGCGATCAGGAGGCAGAAGGCCATATCGGCGGTGGCGTCGGTTAAGACGCCGGGGGTGTTGCCGACGCAGATGCCCCGGGCCGTGGCGGCGGGCACGTCGATGTTGTTGAAGCCGACCGCGAAGTTGCTTACCACTTTCAACCGGGGGCAGGCGTCCAGGAAGCTGGCGTCGATGCGGTCGGTGAGCAGGCTCAGCAGGCCGTCGCATTCCGCGGCCTTGGCCCGGAGCACCTCCGGGGGCGGGGGCAGCGGTTCGGGCCAGACCTCGGCCGCGCAGACCGGGTCGATCTTCTGATGGGCCACCTCCGGCAGCCGGCGAGTGACGAAAACACGCGGTCGGGCCACGTCAAGCTCCTTGGGATTCCAGCGAGGTCTGGCCCCCATTGTAAACCAGTTGGCCCCGGCTGCAACCGGGTTGCGGTCCCATTCCCCTCCCCATGCCGAGGAGAAGGCCCGTCCCATATGAAATCCCCATGCCCGGCGGGGGCGCAGCGAGTATGATGGCGCGGACCACTCGTTCTGAGGACGATACCGATGGCGCGGACGTGCGACATGCTGATCGTGGGGGGTGGCGTCATGGGCCTCGCGATCGCCCAGACGCTGGCCAAGCGGGCCGTGGGCAAGGTCATCGTCCTGGAAAAGAGCTTCATCGGCGCGGGTTCGAGTGGTAAGTCGGGAGCGATCATTCGCCAGCATTATTCCAACGCGCTCACGGCGCGGATGGCTCAGTGGTCGCTCGGGGTCTATGCCCGGTTCGACGAGCTTTACGGCGGCCCCCCCGTCTTCACCCGCACGGGCATGGTCGTGGTGGTGAAGGAGCAGGATCGGGCGGGGCTGGAGGCCAATCTCGCCCTGCAGAACGAACTGGGCATCGTGACGCGGCTGGTGTCGGCCCCCGAACTGGCGGACATCGATCCCAACGTGCATCTCGCCGCCGACGAGGTGGCCGCCTGGGAACCCGACGCCGGCTATGTCGAAGCGGTCCAGGTGTTGGATACCTGGGCCCAGTCGGCACGGCAGCTCGGCGCCGAAATCTGCGAAGGAGTCGAGGTCACCGGCATCGTCATCGAGAAGGATCGCGTGGTGGGGGTGGACACGAACGAAGGCCGCTATCAGTGCGGCAAGCTGATCCTGGCGGCGGGACCGTGGGCGGCCCGGCTGGGCAAGATGCTGCAGCTCGACTTGCCCGTGCAGCCGTGCCGCACCCAGGTGGCCCTCTATCGCAAGCCGCCCAACTATGCCCGGCGCGTGGCAGTCTATGGCGACTTTGCCCTGGGAATTTACTTCAAGCCGACCCATGGCGACATCGTCCATGCCGGGAGCATCGGCGGCGAAGAGATCAAGGACGTGGTCGACCCGGACAGCTACAACGAGGCGGCCGACAGTGCTTTTCTGGGGCGGGTGCGGCAGCTCCTGAGCCGGCGCTACCCGGGCATGCATCGCTGCTACGGGCGGGGCGGCTTCGGGGCCCTCTATGCCATCACCCCCGACTGGCACCCGATCCTGGACGCGCTGCCGGGCATCGAGGGTGTCTATGCGGCCGTCGGTTTCAGCGGCCACGGCTTCAAGATGGCCCCGATCGTGGGACAACTGCTCGCCGAGATGATCGTGGACGGGTCCGCCCGCACCCTGGACCCCGGCCCGCTCCGCTTCAGCCGCTTTGCCGAGCAAGACCCGGTCAAGATTCCGCACAACTACTCGGTCATGGGCTAGCGGCGGGGGGCCTCCCGACCGTAACCCACGGGGCCGATCTGGCCCTGCCCGTTCGGGGTTCGCCCTGGAAACGGGCGCGGGCGGGCGGTAAAGTGGAAGGGTCGCCACCCCGCCATCGATTTCGGAAGCCAGGGCCATGATCGCGTTGACTTGTCCCAAGTGCCGAGTTTCCCTGCAGCTCAAGGTCGAGTTGGGGGGCAAGAAGATCAAGTGTCCGAAATGCCAAGCGGTGCTGCAGGTGCCGACGCCGGCCGCTGCGGCCGCCGCCGCGGCTCGGCCCAAGTCCCTGGCCCCCGCTCCCCCCGTCGACGATCTCTCGCCCTACGGCATCGAGCCCATCCAGGAAGTCCCCGAGGAGGCCAAGGACAACCGCATTGACGATCTGGTCATTGTGGCCAACCGACAAAAGGCCCGCAATCGCGCCTGGAACATCGTGGGCCCCCCGGCCAAGTGGATCAAGGTCGTGGCCCTGATCGCGTGTTTCCTCTGGGTCGTCATGTTCCTTTACATGACCATGGCCACCATCCTCTACTTGCACAAATACGAGCAGTTCATTCGCAAGGTGGATGGCGGGCCCAAGTCGATGAACGAAATCCGTTGGATGTGGCCCGTCAATGAGTTCGTCGAAAGGGACGCCGCTCCAGGTTATGTCTTCGGAATCACTTGTGCGGTCTTCTTCCCGGTCATGACCATCTATGGGTTCATCCTGGCCGGGGCCGAGTCGATGA
>CALLZJ010000269.1 GCA_937858435.1 uncultured bacterium | reverse complement strand
GACGACGGGCCATTTCGCGGAGCCCTTCCGCTCTCACCTGATCGGCGGCTTCCGAAGTGCATCGGACGATGCCTGCCTGCGCCTGGCCGAGCATGCCCAGGCGGTCGAGGCCTGCACACGCTACCTCGCGGCCGTGTCGCCTTAGTCACCCCGGGCCACGCTCTGAGTTGTTGAGGCCTCGGAGTGCTGGCTCGGCGCCTAGTCGTCCGGGTCTTCTTCGTGCACGTTCTGTTTGCACCAGAGCGACTGAGCGTCAACGATCATGCGGTCATCTTCTTCTGCTTCGCTATAGCGTTTGCGGGCCACGTCGAGGACCTGGCGACCCAGCGTCAGCACGGCATCACCGCGCTTGCCGCCGGACTTGACGCCCAGATAGGTGTGGATGGCGTCCATGAGGCGACCCAACGCGATCAGCTTGCAGGCATAGCTGATCTCAGTCCAGCCGCGATGGGAGAAATAACGCAGGAGGGCCCGGTCAATCTCCTGCAGCAGGGGACTGCGCGGTTGGCCGGGCTTCATGTTGCGGTTGCTCAGTTCCAGCCAGGTGCGCGGGGCCATCAGCTCCTCGACCGGAGCGGTGGTCTGGGGGACGCCGTTGACGTCCAGTTCGAGAGCGAGTCGGCGGCCAGCCTCGTTTCGCTTCTTCAGCTTCTTCTTGAGCTTCTTGGCCCAGGCGGCGATCTGGTTGGGATCGATGAACAAAAGGGCCTGAGGCGACCTGGCGAACTGGTCGGCACCGCCGACCCTGAGAGCTGCCGCCACGACGCCCGAGCAGTTCTTGTTCTTACTCGCGAACTTGTAAGTGGGATGGGGGCAGTTCTTGAAGATCTCCCACCAGGCTAGAATCTTCTCTCCGGACAGCCCCGCGATGCAGCCCTGGGCTCCTTGCAGGGGTAGCTTGATCACTTCGTCCGCCATGGTTCCATAGGTGACGACGCCCTGCTGGCTTCTCGAAATCTCCCGCTGGTTGGGACGCAAAGTGAACAATCCCCCACGCAGCCGCGTTTGGGTTCGTTCGGACATCTCGCATTCCATGTCCTCCTTGTAGCTCTCGTGCGGGTCGCCCGTCAGATGTCGGAAGTTGTTGTTGCCGACGCCCCCAGACGGCCACCAACTGATGTAGATTCGATCCGCGCCCGGCAGACCGGTGAGCTTGAGGGCAGCATGGCCTGGCCGCTTGGAGCTCTCGTACCGCCAAACGTAAACCGTCGCTTCGCGATCGTATTCTCGATGCTTGGCCATGGTCGCGAACTCCTGCACGAGGGATCGAATTCTGTCCATAAGGAAAGTGCAGCCAGAGGAAGAATGTCTCAGAAATTCTTTAACCTGTTGTCGCGAAGTGGGTTGCGGGGTTAGGCTGATTGGCCTGCAACGGGCCTTTCTTGTTTGGCTCGCAGCAACCGATGGGGATGGGCGGCGTTCGCTGCAATCCGTTGAATAGCTCCAGGAGGATTTTTGCATGAACGGCGACATCTATCTCGGCAGGTTGGCTGGCATCCCCTTCCGCCTGCACTGGAGTTGGTTCCTGGCCCTTTTCCTGATCTCTTGGACTCTCGCGGTCGGCTTCTTTCCCCAGACCTTGCCCGAGCACAGCGGCGACCGGCCCTTCTTCTGGACGCTCGGCGTGCTGGCAGCCCTGGGGCTGTTCGTTTCCATCCTCCTCCACGAACTCGGCCATGCCTTCGTGGCCCGGCGCTTCGGTATTCCGGTTCGGGGCATTCGGCTCTTCGTCTTTGGCGGTGTGGCGGAACTGGGGGCCGAGCCGAAGAAGCCCAGCCATGAAATCCTCATCGCCCTGGGTGGCCCGATCGTCACCCTGCTGCTCATCGTGCTCTACAATGCTGGGTTCAGTCTCATCCTCACGGTCACCAGCACGAACTGGAATCTTGGCGCCGGTCTGCTCTCCATCGCGGGCGGCAGCACGGTCCTGGCCGGCGCCGCTGCCCTGCTCTTCTACCTTGGCCTGATCAACACCATCGTGCTGATCTTCAACATGCTGCCCGCCTTCCCGCTCGATGGCGGCCGCGTCCTGCGCGGCATCATCTGGGCCCTCACCGGCAACTTCCTCACCAGCACCCGCATCGCCGGCGGCGTGGGGATTGGCTTCGCCTGGCTCCTCTTCCTGGCGGGCTTCTTGATGGCCTTCCGCGGGGAACTCCTGAGCGGCGTCTGGTTCTTCTTCCTGGGCATGTTCCTCAAGAACGCGGCCCAGTCCAGCATCGCCTACGCCCAGCTTCAGCAACTGCTGGGCGGCGTACGCGTCGCCGACATGATGAGGCGGCAACCGGTCACCGTGCCGGGCGACCTGACGCTGCGCCAGGCGGCCGAGGACTACTTCCTGCGCCTGCCCTTCAAGGCCTATCCGGTCGTGGCCGACGGCCGGCTCTTGGGCATTCTCACCCTCCGCGCCTTGCAGGAAACCGCCCGGGACAACTGGGAGGTAGCTCGCGTCCGTGACCTGCTCGAAAGTCAGCCGCCGCGGCCCACGGTCCATCCCCAGGAGCCAGTGCTGCAGGCGCTGCAGCGGATGGCGGCGGCCGGCCTGAGCCGGGTGGCGGTCGTGGAGAATGGCCAGCTTGTGGGGCTCTTGTGTGGCCGAGACGTCATGGCCCTGATGGAGATCAGGGCCGGTTTGGCCTTACCCCGCGAGGCGACAGCCGATCAGGAGCCCCCCGTAGAGAGCCGCGGCTGACATGGTACCATAGGAACGAAGTCGCGCGGCTGCCGCGCATCCCAGAGCCAATAGAAAGCGAGGACGCGATGCAGATTCAGGTCACCACCGACAATCACATCCAAGGCAGTGCCGAGCTGACCCAGCACGTCGAATCGGTCGTCGAGAGCGCCATGAGCCGATTCGGTCGCCGCATCACCCGGGTCGAGGTGCATCTGGCGGATGAAGCGAGCAGTGCCAAGTCGCGGGACAACGACAAGTCCTGCGTCATGGAGGCACGGCTAGCGGGCATGCAGCCGATCACCGTGCGGGCGAACGGCGCCTCGGTTGAGCAGGCTCTCGACAGTGCCGCCGACAAGCTGGAGAAGACCCTCGACCGCACCTTGGGCAAGCAGGACCATGCCAAGGGCCGGCCCAGCTTCAGCGGCGAATAGCCCACTTCACCGAGGAGACCACCCATGCGGCAACTCACCATCGAGCACCTCTTGACGCTGCTGACCCCCACCGAACCGCCGTGCCTTTCGCTCTATCAGCCGACCCACCGCCATCACCCAGACAACCAGCAAGACCCCATTCGCTTCAAAAACCTGCTGAAGCAGCTCGAGGAATCGCTCCGGCAGAAGTACCCCTCCCGTGACGTGCGGGCCTTGGTGGCTCCCTTCCAGGAGTTGGTGGGCAACGCCAAGTTCTGGAATCACACGTGGGATGGGCTGGCCGTCCTGGCCGGCGCCGGCGTGCTCGAAGTGTTCCATCTCCAGCGCCCGGTGCCTGAGTTGGCGGTGGTCGCCGAGAGCTTCCACGTCAAGCCGCTCCTACGCTACTTGCAGTCGGCCGATCGGTTCCACGTGCTGGCCCTGTCACGCGATCAGGCGACCGTCTACTCGGGCAATCGCTACGTACTCGATGCCGAGACGTTGCCAGAGGAGTTCCCCGCGCAGCTCGAGCAGGTCGTGCCGCCGGAGCGCGGCGAGCCCGGCGTGGCGGTCGCCAGCGCTGGGGCGGGGGTGGGCGGCCCGAAGATGCTCCGGGGTCACGACCAGGGCAAGTTCGACGTCGATACCGAGAAGTTCTTCCGGGCTGTCGATCAGGCGGTGACCGCCCGCTTCTCCAAGCCCGCGGGAGTGCCCTTGGTCCTGGCCGCCCTGCCCGAACATCAGCCCGTGTTCCGCCGCATCAGCCAGAATACGCTCCTCCTCGCCGACGGCGTGGCGGGCAATCCCAAGGCCTACTCGGCCGAGGAACTGCGGCGGCAAGTCTGGCAAGTGCTCGAACCGCATTACGTGGCACGGCTCGAACGGCTGAAGGAGAACTTCCGCACGGCCCAGGCGCGGCACGCCGGGTCCAGCGATCTCTCGGACGTGGCCCGGGCTGCCGTCGCCGGCCGCGTCGGCACTCTCTTGGTCGAATCGGAGCGCGTCATCCCCGGTCTCTTCGACAAGACCACCGGGGCGATCGCTTCCGCTGATCTGGCGGCACCGGAAGCAGGCGATTTGCTCGACGCCCTGGCGGAACTCGTACTCCGCATGAAGGGCGAAGTCGTGGTCGTGCCCGCCGAGCGGATGCCTACGCCGTCGGGGCTGGCGGCGATCTATCGCTTTTGACCCTCGGTCCGAACCTGGATCGGCGAACCTGCCGGCGGCCACGCGTCATCCGGAGGATTCGGCTCATGGTATCCATTCCGCCGCCCGACCCGTCCGGTGCCATGGGGAGCGGGACGGTCACCCCTGCCGCCACGACGTCGCTGGGTCGGCTCCGTCGGCGGATGCTGGCTGGCCTGCTGCTCATCATGCCCTTCGTGGTGACTTTCTGGATCGTCATGTCGATCTACTCGGCCTTGGAGGGGTACATCATCTCACCGGCGGCCCGGCTCGTGGTGCAACTCGTCGAAGGGCGGAGCGGCGGGGTCGCCTTGCCCCCGTGGTTCGTCCACTTCGGTGCGCCGGTGTTGGGCGTGATCGGCGTCGCCGTCCTGCTGCTACTCTTTGGCACCATCGCACGCTCGGGGCTGTTGAGCCTGTTCGATCGAGTTCTCCTCCAAGTGCCCGTGATCAAGGTCATTCACGGTGCCGTCAGCCGCGTCTTTCGCTTCCTGCAAGGTCAAAGCAGCCTGCCCGAGTTCAAGCGGGCGGTGCTGGTGGCGTTCCCCCATCCCGGCATGCGGGTGCCCGCCTTCGTGACCGCGAGTTGCCGCGACGTGTCCAGTCAGAAGACCATCCTGTGCGTCTATGTGCCGACGACGCCGATCCCGACCTCGGGCTACATGATCCTCATTCCCGAGGAAGAGGTCACCGAACTGGACTGGGGCCTGGATGAGACCATCGAGGCGGTAGTCTCGTTCGGCATCACGGCCCCCACCCATGTGCGCTATTACCGGTCGAACCCTGCGCATCCGCCTCCACCTTCGGACTCGGGGTCATGAAGCGGCCGCGCCGGTGTCGATGGGCCGGCGTGCCGACTCGCCTTCGGCCAGGGTGATGACTTCCTGATGATGCCGGAACGTCAGATCGGACCCGCTGGTCAGGGTGTAGAGGACGGTGCCGCCACCGATCTCGACCTCGAGCCGCCGCCCCCGGAAGAAGAGCCCGAAGCGCAGCCGCTCGACGAGTTGCCGGGGCCGGAACACAATCTTGCCGCCGTAGTCGGTGAGGCCCGCCAGGCCGAACACGACCGCCATCCAGGTGCCGCCCATGGAAGCGATGTGGCAGCCGTCCTTGACATTGCCGCCGACATTGGCCAGGTCCATGAGCAGGGCATACTCGAAGTACTTCATGGCCTCCGCGCCATAGCCGATCTCGGCGGCGACGATGCCCTGGATGCACGCCGACAGGGACGAATCTCCCGTGGTCAGAGGGTCGTAATAGTCGAAGTTGCGTTTCTTCTGCTCGGCCGAGAACTCATGCCCCAGCAGGAACATGGCCATGACGATGTCGGCCTGCTTGATGACCTGATGGCGGTAGATCACGAGCGGATGGTAGTAGAGCAACAATGGATAGCGGTTGGCGGGGGTGTTGGCGAAGTCCCACACTTCGCGGTCGAGGAAGCTATCGTCCTGGGGGTGGATGCCAAGCCGCTGGTCATAGGGAACGTACATGAGGTCGCCGGCCCGCTGCCACTCGTCGGCCTCGGCCCGGGTGACCTGGGTGCGGTGGACCAGAATCTTGAAGGCTTCGGGCCGCTTCTCTTCCAGAGTGCGGACCACGCTGGCGGCGTAGCGTAGATTCTCTCGGGCCAGCAAGTTCGTGTAAGTGTTGTTGTTGACGACGGTGGTGTACTCGTCGGGCCCGGTCACGCTATGGATGCAGAAACGGCCCTCCTGCCGCTCGGAGAAGAAGCCCAGGTCATACCAGGGGCGGGCGGTCTCGACGAGCATCTCGGCCCCGCACTCGTCGAGGAAGTCCTCGTCGCCGGTGACTTCGACGTACTTCATGATGGCATGGGCGACGGCGGCATTGATGTGGTACTGGGCCGTGCCCGCCGCATAGTAGGCGGAGGCTTCCTCGCCGTTGATGGTCCGCCAAGGGAAGAGGGCTCCCTTCTGATTCACCTGCCGGGCCCGCTTCCGTGCCTGTTCGAGGATGCTGTGGCGGTAACGGAGCACATTGGGGGCCCGGGGTGGGGGGGGGTGGGGTGGGAAAGGGCTCCTGTACATTTTCCTTTTCCAAA
>CALLZJ010000268.1 GCA_937858435.1 uncultured bacterium | reverse complement strand
CCGCCGCGGCCCACGGTCCATCCCCAGGAGCCAGTGCTGCAGGCGCTGCAGCGGCTGCACGACGAGGCAGAGCCCGAGGCCCATCTGGCCGTGTTCGTCATGGGCGATACCCCGGAGCAGGTGCTGGCCCAACGCGAACAGTTGCGGTTGACGCTGCCCCTGCTCGCGGGTAGATCGCTGCGTTGGAGCTACGGCGTGGAAGCAACGCCCCACTTCGTTCTCGTGGATGCCGACGGCACGGTGCAGGCATTGCACACTGGCTGGGGCCCCGAGACCGCGGCCCAACTGGAACGTTGGGTGAAGCCGACCTCGGCCCCGCGGTGAGCTTGCACAATCGGCCTGGACCGCGTCATCGCTACAGCTTGCCGTCACTGCCCCGCTTTGCTCCGAGCCGGGCCGGCTCCGGCGCCCGTCCTCTTTCCCGCCAGGGTATGATTGGAGAAGCGGTGCTGTATCAGATTCATGGCACGGGTCGCCGCTGTGCTCGGACGGGCCGTGAACTGCGGCCCGGCGAGCGGATCTTCAGCGTGCTCTACGACCGCGCGGGACAATGGGAGCGCGAGGACGTGGCGGCCGAAGCCTGGTCGGGCCCGCCGCCGGGCGCCTTCAGCTTCTGGCAGACCCGAGTGCCGGACGACGCCGAGGGGCGCCGGCCCCGCCTCGATGATGAGATGGCCCGCGACCTGTTCCAGCGGCTGGAGAACACGACCGAAGAGCGGCAGCTTCAGACGCGGTATGTGCTGGCCCTCTGGCTCATGCGCCGCAAGCTGCTGCGGTTCGAGGAAGTGCAGCGGACGGGAGAACAGGACTGGCTGGTCCTTCGCGATGTCCGGCAGCGGCGCACCGTCCGCGTGCTGGACCCGCACCTGACCGAAGAGTCTATGGCCGAGGTTCAGGGCCAGATCGAAGAACTGCTGGGAGGCTAGCCCGCCTCTCCGCTTCCGCGGGATAGGGAGCCTGGCATGAAGGTCATCACCGGCGTTGGTCTGGGACTTGGCCTGGGACTGTGCGCGGTCGCTCTCGCGGGCTGTGCCAACGGTCCGGGGCAGTTCTACACGCCGCGCAGCGACGCGGCCCGGTTGCCGGCCCGGCCCAACGGCTTGCCCACCGCCGCGGAGGTCGTCGCCCATCTGAATCAGAACGCCCAGTCGATCCATGCCCTTGAAGTCCAGGACGTCGCCATCGACGTGAACCAGGGCGGACTCCAGGAGTGGCGCGTCTACGGTCAGATCTACTTCCAGAAGCCGCGCAACTTCCGCCTGGTCGCCGAGGCCCTGCGCCAGTCGGAAGCGGACTTCGGCTCCAACGACAAGGAGTTCTGGTACTGGCTGAAGCGCAACGATCCGCCGGCCTTGTTCCATTGCTCCTATGAGGAACTGGCCCGGGTCCGAGCCTTCCCGTTGCCTTTCCATCCCGACTGGATCGCCGATGGCCTGGCCCTCAACGAACTGGACCCAAGCGGCCAGCACCAACTCGTCCGGAGCGGGCCGAACAGATCGAGGGCGCCGGCCCCGAACTCGGCGTTTCGATCCGCAACCTGATGTTCGTTTTCGAGGACATGCTGCTGATCGACCAGATGGCCATGCGCGAGGTGCTCTCGCGCACCGACAAGAAGGTGCTCACGGTGGCGCTCAATGGTCCGAATGCCGGCCGGGTCATCGGCCAGCGGTTGCGGACGCCCCAGGGCCAGGACGTTTGGTCCGTGGAGATCGACGAATACCAGACGTTGCACGGCTACATCGTCCCACGCCGGGTGAAGCTCCGGGCTCCGCAGGAGAAGCTGGAGCTGCGGCTGAAGCTGGACCGCGCCGCGGTGAATCCCACCAATCTGATGGCCGGCAAAACGGGCAACTGCTTTGTCCGGCCCCCCTCGGGCCAGGAAGTCGACCTGGCCAAGTACACGCCGCCCCAGCCGTAACGGGCTGACGCACGAGCATCTCACCGCGCTCCGCTACAATGCTCCGCAGCAACAGCCCTCCAGGCAGCCGGGAGCCATGCATGAGCGGAGCCTATGCCGAACTGTGCCGACGCGAGCGGGAGCGGATGGTCCTCGCGTCCTGTGCAGGCCTCTTGGCCTGGGACGAACGCACCTACCTGCCGCCACGCGGCGTCGCCCATCGCGGTGAGCAACTGGCGCTCCTGGCCCGGCTGTGTCACGAGCGGATCAGTGCGCCTGCCCTGGCCGAACTGGTGGCCCAGGCCGCCGACGAGGTGCCGGCCGACAGTCCCGAAGCCGCCAACGTCCGAGAGATCCGGCGGCATCACGAGCGCGCCGTCCGCGTCCCCGCCCGGCTGGTCGAGGAGTTGGCCCGGGCCACCAGCCAGGGTCAGCAAGCCTGGGAAGAAGCCAAACGCACGGACGACTTCGCCCTCTTTCGACCACACCTGGCCCGCCTCATGGAACTGAAGCGCGAAGAGGCGATGGCCATCGGCGCCCCCTCCGGCGAGTGGTACGATGCACTGCTCGATGAATACGAACCGGGCCTCACCGCGAACCACGTCGCCCAGGTCTTCGGCGAACTCCGCACCGCCCTGGCTCCGCTCGTGGAAGCGGTCCGGGCCGCGCCCCGCCAGGCACCCGTTGAGTTGCTGCAGCGCCGCTTCCCCATCGATCGGCAGAAGCTGCTCGTGGAGATGGTGGCGGCCGCCATCGGCTTCGACTTCACGGCCGGCCGGCTCGACGTCACCGTGCATCCCTTCTGCAGCGGCCATGGTCCGGGCGATGTTCGCCTTACGACCCGTTACAACGAGCAGCACCTGAACGAGGCGCTGTTCGGCACGTTGCACGAGGCCGGCCATGGCATCTATGAACAGAACCTGCCCGTCGAGCATGCCGGCCTGCCCCTCGGCACGGCTTGCTCGCTCGGCGTCCACGAGTCCCAGTCCCGCCTGTGGGAGAACTTCATCGGGCGGAGTCGCCCCTTCTGGAGCTGGCTCTTTCCCTTCGTCCAGGGTCTCTTCCCCCAGGCCCTGGCCGGCGTAATCCTGGATGATTTCCACTTCGCCGTCAACGACGTCCGCCCCTCCTTCATCCGCATCGAAGCCGACGAAGTGACCTACAACCTGCACATCATCTTGCGATTCGAATTGGAGCGCGACCTGATCCGGGGCGATCTGGCGCCCGCCGATCTACCCGCCGCCTGGAACGAGAAGTTTGCGAAGACGCTGGGACTGCGGCCGACTTCCGATGCCGTCGGCTGCTTGCAGGATGTCCACTGGAGTGCGGGGCTGGTCGGCTACTTTCCGACCTACACGCTCGGCAACCTGCTCGCCGCCCAGCTCATGGAACAAGCTCGCCACGACCTAAGCGACCTTTCAGCCGACTGCGAGCGTGGCCACTTCGCCCCGCTCAAGGACTGGCTTGTCGACCGGGTCCATCGGCATGGCCAGCGTTGGCGGCCGACCGAACTCTGCCGCCAGGCTACGGGCCACGACCTCGTCGCCCGGCCACTTCTGGACCATCTCGGTGGCAAGCTCCGCGAACTGTACGACGTGGAGTAGTGCGGGCCTGCGTCGGCTACTGCTTCTTCCCCGTCGGCTGCTGTCGGGCTTGTGACCGCACCCGCTTCACCGCGGCCGCGATGAGCTTCTTCAGCACGGCCTGGTCAACGGCCTCCAGCCGCTTGACGTACAGGCAACTCTTGCCGATCTTGTGCGGGCCAAGTTCAGCCAGCAGGTCGGCATGGGGTTCGAGGCCGCCCATCAAGTAGAGCACCAGGTCGCTCTTGCGGGATGCGAAGCCGACCACGAACCAGTCCACGACCCGGCCGCTGGAGTAGACGCAGGGGCTGGAGCCGAAGCCGACGATGCTCGGCCCCCAGAGCACGGGCTCGGCCTTGGTGGCTGCTTTCATGAGTTTGATCAGGGTCTGACAATCCGCCCGGCGCTCGGGGTCGGCGATTCCCCGCAGGTACGTCGTCACATTGGCCTTGGTCGCTTGGGTCTTGATCTCCGCCATGGTCGCTCCTTGGTCTGCCCGTTGGCCGGCATCCTAACCCAGGCCCGACTCCGGAACAAGCGGCGAGGTCGGCGTGGCAAATTGGGCAAGCTGACAGACCGGAGGGCCGGCCTTCCGACTGAACCCGGCGAACGAGCCTGGCCGATAAAGAGATGGGGACCTGTCGATGTAGTGCCGGTGCGTGCCAGCGACCAAACCGCAACCGGCTACAAGGAGATCGTCGGATGCTGCGCAACCCGTGGGGCCATGGTGCTCTCGTTGGGATTGTCTCGATTGCCACCGCCGTGAGCGCTCATGCCCAGGCGCCGACCGTGGCCCAGTTGTTGGCCTATCGTCCGACGCAGAAGGGCGTGGAAGTCAGTACGCCCACCGCGGCCGAGCAGGCCCAGTGCCAGGTCGAGGCCCAGGGCGGTAATGCCTGGGTGCTCAAGGACCCACAGGGTCGATTGCTGCGCAAGTTCGGCTCGAGCCGCGGCCGATCCATCGACCAGTGGAGCTACTTCAAGGACGGCCGCGAAGTCTACCGCGAAGTCGACACCACGGGCACCAAGAACCGTCCCGACAAGTTCATCTGGATGGGTCTCGGTGGGATGAAGATCGGCGTCGATCGCACGGGCAACGGCGCGATCGACCAGTGGCTGGCCATCTCGCCCGAAGAGCTGAGTCAGGAAGTGCTCCGCTCGCTGGTCGACAAGGACTGGACGCGCTTCAAGGCTCTGCTCATCTCCGAGGAAGAGTTGAAGTCGTTGGGCGCTCCGGAGCGTGAAGTCGCGCGCATTCGAGACCTGCAGAAGGACACCGCGAGCCGCTTCCAGCAGGTGGCCGCCCGCTTCGCCAATCTGAATGAAAACACCCGCTGGCTCCACTTCGAGGCAGGCGTGCCGGCCCGGCTGCTGGCCGAGGTCACCGGCATGAAGGACGACGCGATCATGTACTTCCGCGGTCTGATCCTGGCCGAGACGGCCGGCAAGACCGATTCGATTCAGCTCGGTGAGATCGTGCAGGTGGGCGAGGCCTGGAAGTTGCTCGACGCGCCGCTGGCCGCCGAAGCCGCGGGGCCCGTCGCCTTCCAGTCGACGCAGAGCCCGAGTCCCGCTGCCGGTGGCGACCCGGCCATGAACGCCCTGCTGGAGAAACTGGCCGAGATCGACAAGCAGCCGCCGACCACGGCCGGCCCCGCCGCCATCCGCTATCATCAGGAGCGCGTTGGCATCCTGAAGCAGATCGTGGCCGCCGCTCCCGCGGCCGAACGGATCGCCTGGTACAAGCAACTGGTCGACAGTCTCAACGGCGGCGCCCAGGCGGGCGACGAGAAGGCGCTCGCCGAACTGAAAGCGCTCGGCGAGCAACTAACCAAGCAGCAGCCCACCAGCCCGCTCACCGGCTACGTCCTCTACCGCGTGATCACCACCGAGTACAGCATGCAGATGCACAAGGTGGCCAAGCCGGAGGACCAGCTTGCCCTGCAGAACAAGTACGTCGAAGGGCTGAAGGCCTTCGTGACGGCCCATCCCAAGGCGGACGATGCGGCCGAGGCGCTGCTGCAACTCGGCATGATCTCCGAGTTCCAGGCCAAGGATGACGAGGCCAAGACCTGGTATGGCCATCTGGTCCGCGACTTCGCTTCGTCCCGGCAGGCGGCCAAGGGGGCAGGGGCGCTGCGGCGGCTGAACCTCGTGGGCCAGACCTGGGAGTTGGGGACGAACTCGGCGCCGCTGGCGGGCCAGACGCTCACCCCCGCCGCGCTCCAGGGCAAGACCGTCATCGTCTACTACTGGGCCAGTTGGTGCCAGGGCTGCGTGCAGGACCTGACCCGCCTGGGCGCCCTCAAGCAGACCTACGGCGACAAGGGGCTTGAGATCGTCACGATCAACCTCGACGATCAGCCCGCCACCGCGCGGGAGAAGCTCCAGCAGGCGGGCGGCAAGGGCATCCACGTCCACGTCGTCGGCGGACTCGATAGCCAGGCCGTCATTCAATACGGCATGGTCATCTTCCCGCAGATGTACCTGGTCAACAACAAGGGTGTGGTCGCCAACAGCAACCTCGACCTCTCCGAGATCGAGGAAGAGCTGAAGAAGCTGGGCTTCTAGCCGGAACAGCTTTAAAGACCATCGCATCACCGACCTGGCGTCGCCCGAGACGCCAGGTCGCTTTTGCTTTCTGAGCCTCGCATTCGGTCCCGCCTTCATCGCGGCATGATGTCCCAATTCTTCGAATTCGCTTGCTACGAATAGTGGGCCTGGTAACTTCATGGGCATCACCGCTTCGCGAGCTGTAGCGGCCAGTTTTTGTTTGGCCCAGCGCGGGTGCAGTGAGTTGCGATCTGGTTGCTCCGAAAGGAGCCTTATGTCCCCGC
>CALLZJ010000267.1 GCA_937858435.1 uncultured bacterium | reverse complement strand
GGCGGGGGCACCTGGGGATGTTCGGGGGCCGGTTGCGGTGGGGCGGCGCGGACGGGGTCGAGCCGCTGCCGCTCGGGGCCATCGAGGTCGATGGCGAGCGTGGGCAGATCGAGCTGCAGGAGCCCGCGGCGGAGCCAGGCGGGCCAGCGCCAGCGGCGCGCGAGTCGGCGGCGGACGGCGGCCGCGGTCAGAGTGCGCGGTGCTGGGCAGGCCACGCTCACCAGCTCACCCAGGAGGCTGAGAATGGCCAGGGCCACGGCGGGCCGGCGTTCCAGCCCCTGAGCCGTGGCCGCGGCATCGACTGAATGGGCCAGGGTCTGGGTTAGCTCGAACAAAGCTCGGGCCGGTGGGCTTGACCAGTCGGCGACGCGAAAGGGCTGGCTTTCGAGGCAAGGGGCGAGCAGTTCCCGGGGCGTGGGTCGGCCATGGGCATGGAGCGAATAGGCCAGGGCCCAGAGGCCGGGGTCGACGGGATCGGCCCGGGACAGGGGATCGTCGGTGAGAGGGCAGGGCAGCGGCCGCGCGTGGGGCTGAGCGACCGCTTCCGCGAGCGCGACCAGCGACCCAGCCGCGGGGGGAAGCAGTGAGCAGGGCGACAGGCTGACGAGCTGAACCTGGGCATCCACCCGGGCGGCGCTCCGAAGGGGGGCGGGCCACGGTCCACCGTCCTGGCGGACTCGACGAGCGGCCAGCCACCAACCGGGAGGTTGTTGGAGGGCTGCCGCGCCGGGCCGTCGAGCCAGGATTCTGGCGTCGACGGCACCGTGCGCCGGCACCCCCGCTGCTGCCGTTGGCGACGGCAGCGCGGTTGGGACTTAGACCGCAGCCTGGATCTGTTCGATCTCGAGCTGCACGCACATGCGGTTGATCAGTTCGTCGATCTCGAACGGCTTGTGCAAGAAGTCGTTGGCGCCCGAGTCGCGCAGGTCGGCGATCTTGTCGTCCTCGATCATGCCGCTGATGCAGAGGATGCGGACGTCTTCGAGCGACGGGTCCATGCGGACGCGCTGGCAGACTTCCTTGCCGTTGATATCCGGGAGCATGACGTCAAGGATGATGAGGTCCGGACGGTACTCCTTGACCATCATGCCGGCGTCGAAGCCGTTGTTGGCCACGCGCACCTCGAAACGGCCGTCCTCTTCGAGGACCTTGGTGAGCATTTCGACCAGATCGACATCATCATCGACCAGGAGGACCTTGCGCTTGCCGCTCTCCAGGGCATCGGTGGGGATGCCGTTATCGCGCATGAAGCGATACAAGGAGTCGCGGGGAATGCGGCGGAACCGCGAGCCCGGCACGCGGAAGCCCTTGAGCTGTCCATTGTCGAAGCAGCGAATGATGGTCTGCTGGCTGACCTTGCAGATTTTCGCGGCTTCACCCGTCGTGAACACGGTCTTCATGACAAGCACCCCTAAAGATACCCTAAGTGGGGGACTCAGGGCAAACCCTCCAGATTGGCAGCCCCGCGGGCGCAGCACGACACTGCAGCCGGAAGGCGAGGCTTCATCTCCAAAGCCTCCGGGCGCCTCGTTCACAAGCGATCTAAGGTGATAAGCCTAAATAAGTTGCGTCATCGGATCGAGGCCCATGGCACCTTGCCTGCTCGTCCGAGATGAGGTTTCCTGGGTGTCGAGGCCGCGCCTGACCACGCCCCTTCGGTGCGTTGCCAGGCTTGCCATCTGCGTCGAATTATAACTTGCTTCCTTAGCGTGTCAACGCAAATTCGCCAACTCGGTCGACGCAAGTTCTTTGTCTCGCCCAACTTCCAAGGGGACGCCAAGTCCGAGCTTGCGCAGTTCCGCTAGCTTGCGTCCCTTCCAGACGCTCCGATCTTGCCGCCGTTCGCCACCCTGGCTCTCTTGCCTGCCTTATTGACATGTCGGCGTCACTCATCTCTAAACGGCCTTGTTGACCACTTATTGACACCAGCCCGTCAATCTGACAGTGGACTGTCACTGTAGGCAGGCCCGGCTGCGGGCAGTGGCGAAAAATGGGTGAGTGACACTGGCCTGTCACGGCGCTGGCGTCGTGGCCGGGGGCTTGGGGGCGCTGGGTGGGGTTGTGCCCGACTCGCCGGCACGCAGTCGGTGCAGCTCGTAGAGCAAGGTCCGATTCCCGGCGAAGGGTTCGTCGCCGGTGTTGGCCCAGACGATCTGGCCCGACGGCGCGACCACGAAGCAGCCATGCTTCTGCTCATACTCGCCGCTCGCGGGGACCTTCCACGCGCAGCCGTACCGCTCGGCGACGGCATAATCCTTGTCCTGCAGAACGGGGAAGGCAAACGTGCCGTACTGGGCAAAGCGGTCCTGGGTGGTGGCCAGGGCATCGGGACTGAGAGCGACGATCTCCGCTCCAAGCTGCTGGAAATAGCCAGCATCCTCGGACAGATCGAAGAGCTGGCTGACACAATGGTCGCAATGGTAGCCGTAGTAGAAGACCACGATGACTGGCCCCCGGCGTAGCGCCTGGGCCAGCGACCAGGGGCGGCCCAGGTGGTCGGGACAAGTGAAATCCGGGGCTTGCTTTCCCACGAGCGGGTGCTCTTCGGATTTGACGTGGAAGGAGTCGGGCTGAGCGAGCAGTTCGACCAGGTCGCCGGTCAATGCGGTGGGCTTGTTCTTGCGAACATAGCTCCGGGCCGCTTCCGCGACGTCGGGCTGGGTGATGGCTGCCAATGCCGTGGGCAGCGGCGCGGTGCGAACCGTCTGGCGATAGACCATCCAACCGGCACAGGCGAGCCCGGCCAGGACGAGGAAGAGAATGAAGGTCAGCTCGCCGGTGCTGACGCCCCGCCGCACTTGGCTCGAAGCAACGCGCATGGGTAGGTTCCTAGGTAGGTCCTGGTCTGCACCGGCGGTCGGCACGAGGCCCTAGCTCTCCGCTCGGGTGATGACAGGGAAGTTGTGCCGTTCGCCCCGGCCACGCAGTGGGTAGTCCTTGCGGAGCGGGAACTCGGTAAACTCCTCGGGCATGAGCAGCCGCCGCAAATCGGGGTGGCCCTCGAACGTGATGCCATACATGTCGAAGACTTCGCGTTCGATCCAGTTGGCGCCGCGCCAGAGCCGGCAGACCGAATTCAAGATCAGCTCAGGCTCGTTGAGCATGGTCTTGACCACGAGCCGGGTGCCTGTGGCAACGCTCAAGAGGCAATAGACCACGGCGAACCGATCCTGGGCTTCGGGATAGTTGAGGTAATCGACGGCCGTGATGTCGACGAGCATATCGAAGCCCAGCTCGTCCTTGAGGAAGCGGAGCAGATCGAAGCACTTGGCGGGCGGCACGACCAGGCGGAAGTTGTCACGAAACGTGCTGGTGGAGATGTTATCGGCCCCGAAAGTGGCACGGACACGTTCGAGGACTTCTTCATGGCTCATGCGGGAAACTCCAGCGTGGCTGGCGCCTAGGAAGCAGAAGGCCGGGGCACCCCAATATTCTATGGGCTTGATGGCCTCCCGGTGGTAGTCGGATCGGTCGGCCTGACCGCTGCTCGTACACTGGCAGGAAGTGGAACCGGGGCCTGGGAGCAAGACATGGGGCTGTCATCGACTGAAGTCGCGGCACTGTTCGCCGACCACGTCATCGCCAATTACAAGCGCTATCCCGTCTGCTTGGTGCGGGGCGAAGGCTCCTGGGTCTGGGATGCCGAGGGACAGCGCTATCTGGACTTCTTCCCGGGGTGGGGCTGCAACCTCTTGGGCCATTGTCCACCACGGGTGGTGGCGGCGGTCCGTGAGCAGGTCGGCCAGCTCATCCACGTCCCCAACACCTGGTACATGGAAGCTCAGGGGCAGTTTGCCGCCGCCTTGGGCCGGATCAGCTTCGGCGGACAGGTCTTCTTCTGCAACAGCGGCACGGAGGCGAACGAGGCGGCCCTGAAGCTGGCGCGACTGCGTGGCCATGACCAGGGACGCTACAAGATCATCAGCACGCACCACAGCTTCCATGGGCGGACGTTCGGCTCCTTGACGGCGACGGGTCAGCCCAAATACCATGCCGGCCTTGGGCCCTTGCTGCCCGGGGTGAGCTACGTGCCGTTTGGCGATGCCGACGCAGTGGCGGCTCAAGTCGATTCGGAGACGGCCGCCATTATCGTCGAACCGATCCAGGGTGAGGGCGGCGTCAACGTGCCGCCTCCGGGCTACCTGCGGGCCTTGCGTGACCTGGCGGATCGGCATGGCCTCGTGCTCATCTTTGACGAAGTCCAGACGGGCATGGGTCGAACCGGCCGTTGGTTCGCCCATCAGCACGAAGGGGTCGTCCCGGACCTCATGACCTTGTCCAAGAGTCTGGCGGGTGGCGTGGCCTGCGGCGCGCTCGTGGCTCGCCGGGAACTCGCACCCTTCCTCAAGCCCGGCACCCATGCCGCGACGTTTGGGGGCAACCCACTCGCATGCCGAGCGGGCCTGGCCTTCATCGAGACTGTGGAGCAGGAGGGGCTGCTCGATCGGGCCGCGTATCTGGAACGGCTCTTTCGTGACCGCCTGTCGGAGTTGCAGGCTCGGCAGCCCCCCATTAAGGTCTTGCGTC
>CALLZJ010000266.1 GCA_937858435.1 uncultured bacterium | reverse complement strand
CTTCGACGTCCATCGCCTGGACCTCAAGACCGGCGAACTCAAGCTCGATACCGAGAACCCGGGCATGGTCATGTCCTGGGAAGCGGACGCCCAGTTCCAGGTGCGGGCCGGCACCAAGGCCCGGGCGGACGGCGGCTTCGAACTCCTGGTCCGCGATGCGGTCGACCAGCCTTGGCGGACGCTGCGAACCTGGCCCGCCGAGGAGCAGGGGCAGATCGTCGCCTTCGGGGCCCAGCCCGACGAAGCCTGGCTGATCGCCAACCATGACGCTAACACGCTGCGGCTGCTGAAGGTCAACGTCAAGACCGGGGCGGAAGAGGTCGTGGCGAGCGATCCCGAGTACGACGTCTCCAATGTGATCCCCGACGAACTCCGCCGCGTCCCGCTGGCGGTCGCCTTCACTCGGGCCCGCAGCGAATGGCAGGTCCTGGACCAATCCGTGGCCAAGGACCTCGAAGTGCTCAAGGAGCTGCGGCGCGGCGACGTGGGCATCAGCAGCCGGACGCTGGACGGTCAGAAGTGGGTCGTTGCCATCGTGCCGGACGACGGCCCGGCCGCTTACTACCTCTACGACCGGCCGACCCAGAAGGCCGAACTGCTCTTCACCAGCACGCCCAAGCTGGAAGGGGCCCAGCTCTCCCGCATGGAGCCGGTCGAATATGTGGCCAAGGACGGGCTCAAGATTCGCGGCTACTTGACGTTGCCCGTGGGCGTGAAGCCCGAAAAGCTGCCCATGGTCCTGCTCGTGCATGGCGGTCCCTGGGCGCGCGACACCTGGGGCTTCAATCCGCTCGTGCAGTTCCTGGCCAATCGCGGCTATGCCGTGCTCCAGGTGAACTTCCGCGGCTCGACGGGTTACGGCAAGGAGTTCCTCAATGCCGGCAACCGCGAGTGGGCCGGGACGATGCATCAGGACCTGATCGACGGCGTGAACTGGGCGGTGGCCAAGGGCGTGGCCGATCCGTCCCGGGTCGCCATCATGGGCGGCAGCTACGGCGGTTATGCGACGCTCGTGGGGCTGACCTTCACCCCGGACGTCTTCCGCTGTGGCGTGGACATCGTCGGCCCCAGCAGCATTCCGACGCTGCTCCGGTCGATCCCACCCTACTGGGCACCGATGCGGGCCATGTTCGCCAAGCGCGTCGGCGACGTGGAAACGGAGGAGGAGTTCCTGAAGAGCCGCTCGCCGCTCTACCGGGTCCATCAGATCAAGGCCCCGCTGCTCATCGGTCAGGGGGCCAACGATCCCCGGGTCAAGCAGGCCGAGAGCGATCAGATCGTGTCGGCCCTGCGGGCGGAGAACAAACCAGTGCAGTACGTGGTCTACCCGGACGAAGGGCACGGCTTCGCCCGGCCCGAGAACCGGCTCCACTTCTTCGCCATCACCGAGGCGTTCCTCGCCGAGTTCCTGGGCGGACGGGCTGAGCCGCTGGGCAACATCCCGGGCCACACCGGCGAGATCCGGTAAAGGCATCCGGCTCGCCCGGGCCATGAACGACCAGCGCACTCCTCGCACCGCTTCCGGTGCGGGGAGTTTTCATTGGGTGACCGGGCGTCGCTAGAAAACGCCGGGCCTAGGGAGGCATCTCGGGCCGCAGCCGCCGAAGGGCGGCGAAGAGTTCCCGGCCGCACTCCGCGTGGACGTCGAACGTGCCGCTGGTTGTTTCCACCTTGAACTCATTACCGTCGCCATCGTGCGGGTAGCTGACGTGGAGGCGCTGGATCGAGTCGAGGGCCACGTCGAAGCTGGGGCCGAAGGACCAGAGCGCAGGGCTCTCGACGCGCAGCCGACCGCCGCGGACTTCGACCCGGTAGGTGCCGCCCCGAAGCAGGATCGCCCCGTACCACCCCAAGCCGAGCAGAATGAAGACCCCGAAGAAGGACAGGCCGCGCACCCAATCGGCATCGTCCCACAGGGCCGGCAGGGCCCACGTCAGGCCTACGGCCAGGAAGAGGCCGGCCAGATAGACGATCATCGGCGCGCGCATGTACCGCCGGGCATTCAGTTCGAAGCGAAAGTCGGTCGGCTCAGTCATGGACGGCTCGCTTGACCGAGACGACCGCAAGTCCGGAGGCTGGTACCCCACGCGCTTGGCGGAGCGTGCCGCCAAGCGTAGGCTGGCCTGGAGAGCGTGGCCGCTTCGTGGGTGGCTCGTGGAATAGCCGGAGGCCCCAGATGGAGAAGCTCGTGCAAGTTGGGTGCGTGGCCCTTGGGTCGACCTGTGGCGGGCTCGCTCGGTGGGGACTCACCCTTGCCATGGCCCGGTGGCTGGGCACCCAGTTTCCCTGGGGCACTTTCCTGGTCAACGTGCTGGGCTGCCTCTTCATTGGCTGGTTCTTCGCGGTGCTCCCGACCCGGCCGCCGGCGGCGGGCTTCTGGGCCTGGGCCGACCCCGAACGGGTGCGCTTGCTCCTGGCCGTCGGCTTCGCGGGCTCCTTCACCACTTTCTCCACGTTCGAGAAGGAAACCCACTCCCTCATCAGTCGGGGTGACCTGTTCGGCGGGTCGATCTACGTGCTCGGCAGCCTGTTCGTCGGCATGGTCGCCCTGCAGTGCGGCGTGGCCCTCGGACAACTGGGGCGCTAGGGAGCCCTTAAGCGACCTCTGGCCTTCTTAGATGAGCCGGACGAAGCTGCCCTTGCCGTAGTGCTCTTCGGTGTAGTAGATCTCGCGGATGATTCGGCTCTTGGCCTCGATCTCCAGCACGAGCCGCTTGACGCCGCCCAGCCCCTGCGGATCGGTGGGCCGGGCCTGGCCGACGCGGACCTCGTGGTAGTTGCAGCCCTGGTCGGCAGCCGGCAGCGGCGGCCCCTCGGCGGCCGTCCGCCCCTGGGCGTTCCCGAAGACCGGCGGCAGGTGGCCCGCCTTGATCTGGTTCTTGGCCTGGATCAAGGCATTCTTGGCCTCCTGCGTCAGCGACGCCTGGGGCCGAGTGGGGATTTGCGATTTGGCGATCCGACCGCTCATGGGCAGGCCCTCCGACTGAACTCCGCACGGGTCTGGCGCTCTTGATACGCTCCCCGGCCGCGGACCTTACCGCCCAGGGGGTGGGCTGCTTCGTAGAATAACCCAGTACGGCTTGCCAATTCAAGGACAGTCACCATGTCGGGCAAAGTGCCGCTGACCATGGCCAACCAGAGCCCCGCCGAGCCCGCTCCCGCGGTGCCGGCCGACGGCGTCGATCTCGTCGATGA
>CALLZJ010000265.1 GCA_937858435.1 uncultured bacterium | reverse complement strand
GTGAGCGTCCCCGCCAGTGCCGGCTGGGGTTGGCATGTATACCACTTGAGCCCAGTATAGTGGACGTACGAACACTTAATGATCTACGCGTATTCCTGCCAGAATGGGTATAAAATAACCAGTGCAGTTCTAGCCAATGATTGGCGTGATTCCGGTGGCTCGCCAGAGGATGAAGATGACACCGGCCAGCGCCGCCACCAGGAGCACTTTGCCCACGAACCAGCGGCGTTGAAAGCGTGATTCCTCCGCGGGGTTCTGAATCAGGTAGTCGAGGTAGCGGACACGCTGGCCGATGCTGCCATGCCGCCAACTGGGCCGCTCCGGGTCGATGCCGTTCAGATGGGCGACCTTGGCCAGGGCGGAGATAAAGACGCGAATCCCGTGTGGCTCCAGGCCCGGGGAGGCGGGCGGCGTCGCCGGCACCGTGACGGCCTGGCCATTCATGTAGACCGGCACGGCTCCGAAGTAGGGCAGGCCCGGGGCCACGGCCTTGCAGCCGAAGATGTCCGCTTGCCTCTCACAGGCGCGCGAGACCAGCCCGAAGACTTGCCAGATATACAGCCCGCCGACGGCGAAGATGCCCAGGTGAGCGAGCAGCGTCTTCCACGGGAGCGCCCCCGACATGGCCAGCCGGACCACGTCGCCCTCGGCGGGGAGTGGCGGTACCAGCGCGAGGACCCACTCGGCGAAGAGCGTCAGTGCCGCCAGGCTGAGCATCATGAAGAGCAGGTAGAAGAGCAGATGCTTGTGTTTGACGTGCCCCATCTCATGGCCAAAGACGGCTTCGATCTCTTCCGGCGTGAGATGAGCTACGAGCAAGTCGCTGAGCAGGACATAGCGCGGCACGGGCAGGAACCCGGCTACCATGGCATTGGCGAAGGTGCCGTTGGTGTCCATGAGCCGGATGTCGGTATAGCCCAGGTTCAGCCGCTGCGCTGTCTGGTCCAGTTGCTGGCGCAACGACCCCGTGGGCAGGGAGCGCGTCGGCCAAATGCGGATGAGCAGCCAGGGCAGGATGACGAGCAGCACCAGCCCGACGCCCAGGGTCAGGAGCGGCTGCCCTTGCGGATGGGCCATCACCGCCGGGGCCAGCAGGCTGAGGGCCTGGAACAGGCCGGTGAAGACGAAGATGGGGACCAGGATCAGCCCGAACTCCTGGCGGATGTGGAAGAGGACGAAGGGCCAACGCCGCCAGAAGGGCTGCAGGGCCAGGGCCGGGGACGAGTTGTGCAGCGCGCGTTCGACCCGGTAGAAGGAAAACCAGGAACAGATGATGCACAGGAGGAAGGGGGCGATGATGGCAATCTCTTCGAGCAGGATGGTCCGGCTGAGGCCCCAGTGGGTGCGGATAACGGCCGCCCATTCGAACTCGAAGAGGCAGCTCAGGTAGTAGATCACGCAGGCCGCCAGATGCAGTCGGCGGACCCGGCTGTAGCGGCGAATGATCGCATAGCGGTGATTGGGCTCGCGCCAGACTCGGCGGGTGAGAGTGGTGGCGGCGGTCTCGGCCAGGCCGCCGATCAGGAGCAGCCCGATCGCGGTCAGCCACGTACTGAGGCGGGGATCGATCGTTGGGGCGGTCGTGGACGGGTAGAACGCCAGCACCACGACGAACATGAGGACGATCTGCAGCAGCGGCATCGGGCCGGGCACCTCGAAGATTGCGTCACCCTATTCTAAGGTCCGGCTGCCGCCGGGTCTAATCACCTGGAGCGAACCCGACAACGGGTGGCATGGACGGGGCGGGTCCGCTACACTGAGGCTGCTTCCCGGATCATTCCCACCCAGGCACGCGGACACCACCATGAAGACGAGCATGAACCTGCTGCTGTGGACCACGCACGTGAAGGAAGAGCATCGGCCCGTGCTCCAGCGGCTCAAGGAAGCGGGCTTTGACGGCGTCGAGATTCCGCTCTTCGAGGGCGATGAGACCTACTACCGCAAGCTCGGGCAGGAACTGCAGAACCTGGGGCTCGGGGCCACGGCCGTCACGGTCATGACGCCGGAGGCCAATCCGATCAGCCCCGATGCCAAGGTGCGCCAGGCAGCCAGCGATCGGCTGAAGTGGGCGATCCAGTGCTGTGCCGCCCTCGGCGCCAGCATCCTCTGTGGCCCGATCCACTCCGCCCTGGGAGTCTTTTCAGGCACCGGCCCCACAGCCGATGAGCGGGGCTGGGCGGCCGACGTCCTTCGCCGGGCCGCCAACGTTGCCGACGATGCCGGGGTCCGGCTCGCGGTCGAATACCTGAACCGCTTCGAGTGCTACTTCCTGACGACGGCGGCCGACACCCGGGCCCTGGTCCAGGCGGTGGGTCATCCCCACTGCCAGGCGATGTACGACACCTTCCATGCGCACATCGAGGAGAAAGACCCGGTCGCCGCCATCGACGCCCTCGGCGACGACCTGATCCACCTGCACGTCAGCGAGGGGGATCGCGGCACGCCGGGCTCCGGTCAGGTTCGCTGGGCCGAGACGTTCGCGGCTCTCAAGAAGTCGGGCTACCAGGGCTGGTACACGATCGAGGCGTTCGGCCGGGCCCTGCCGGAGCTCGCCGCCGCGACCAAGGTCTGGCGCGATCTCTTCGCCTCGGCGGAGGATGTCTATACCCAGGGGCTCGCCTTCCTGCGGTCCCAGGCGGGATAAAGGGGACGCGGCGTGGCTGAACGTCTCCTCGCCTTCGATCTCGGAGCCGAGAGCGGCCGAGCGCTCCTGGGCACGCTTACCGCAGATGGGCTGGCCGTCGAGGTGCTGCACCGCTTTCCCAACGGGCCCGTGCGGGTGGGTGCCCATCTCTACTGGGACGTGCTCAGGCTCTGGTCGGAAATGAAGGACGGCCTGGCCCGTGCTGCTGCCACGGGGCCCCTCGCCAGCGTCGGCGTCGATTCCTGGGGAGTCGACATTGCCCTCTTGGGCCGGGGCGGCGTGCTGCTCGGCAACCCACGCCATTACCGCGACCCCCACACCGAGACCATTCAGGAAGAGGTCTTGGCACGGGTCCCCGCGGCCGACATCTTCGCGGCCACGGGCCTGCAGTTCATGCGCTTCAACACGCTCTTCCAACTGCTGGCTCTGCAGCGCGACCGCTCGCCGCTGCTCGAAGAGACTCAGACCCTGCTCATGATCCCGGACCTGTTCCACCATTGGCTCGGCGGCACGCTCGGGGTAGAAGTCACCAACGCCAGCACGACGCAATGCCTCGATCCCCGCTCCGCGACCTGGGCCACGGGGCTGCTCGAACGGGTGGGATTGCCATGTGACTGGTTCGGCCCGCTGGTGCCGCCGGGCACCCGCATCGGAGAGTTACGCGGAGACCTGGCTGCCGAGTCGGGCTTGGGCCCCGTCCCGATCGTGGCGCCGGCGACTCATGACACTGCCGCGGCCGTGGTCGGAACGCCCGGCACGGGGACCGACTGGTGCTTCCTCAGTTCGGGTACCTGGTCGCTCATGGGGGTGGAACTGCCTGAGCCCGTCATCACGCCCGCGGTCCAGCAGGCCAACTTCACCAACGAACTCGGCTACGGCGGCACGACCCGATTCCTGAAGAACGTGATGGGGCTTTGGCTCGTGCAGGAGTGCCGCCGTGCCTGGCAGCGCGAGGGGCACGATTTCAGTTACGAGGAACTGGCTCGTCTTGCCGAGGCGGCCCCGGCTCACGCCGCCCTCGTCGATCCCGATCATGCCAGCTTCATGCTCCCCGCCAGCATGCCCGCAGCCCTGGCCGAATTCTGCCGCCAGTCGCATCAGCCGATCCCGACCACGCCCGGCGGCTTCATCCGCTGTGCCCTCGAAAGCCTGGCCCTGCGCTACCGCTGGGTCGTCGATCAGCTTGAGCAACTCACGGGGCGAACCCTCCGCGTCATTCACGTCGTCGGGGGCGGCAGCCAGAACCGGCTCCTGAATCAGCTCACGGCCGACGCCACGGGCCGACTTGTGCTGGCGGGTCCGGTCGAGGCGACGGCCATGGGCAACCTGATCACGCAGGCCCTGGGGCTCGGCAGACTCCCCGACCTCGCCGCCGGCCGCGCCTGTATTCGCCGGTCGTTTCCCGTGGAACGTTACGAACCCCGCAGCCCGCAGAACTGGACTGATGCCTACGGCCGGTTCCTCGACCTGCTGCGCGGATGAGGCTCCGAGGTGGAATCCTGTCACGTCGCTTAGTGCGGCAAGTAGAAAAGGCCCGTCACCAGCGTACCCGCCCACAGGATCAGGAAAACACAGCCGAGCCCCACGTGCAGCTTCCGCCGGTGCCGAATCCCCGTGCCGACCATGATGAGCATCACCGGCACCAGCGGGATGACGAAGCCCAGGTGAACCCACAGGGCGATTCGGTCGGCGTCGGTGAAGTGGCTGGTCACCTCCACGCCGAAGCGGAGCAAGAGCTCGAAGCCGAGCACCGCCATCAAGGTGATGACTGTGAACGCGATGTTGAGCCGGCCATGGAGGCGGTAATGGCCGCGGGCCAGGGCCGTCAGGCTGGCGATCAGCAAGAGGGTGACGAGGCTGACAGCGATCTTGAGGGCGAAGATGATGTTCGGGCCAGTGAGCATGCAGGTCGACTCGGCTTGGGTCCAGGAAGGTGCATGGCCGGGGCAGCAGCCAGCGATGGTCATCTTATGGCTGGCACGGGCCCATAGCCCCGGAGCGGCGATCGGTTCGGCGAGTTGGACTCGGCGCGCCAGCGGCTCATGGGGTATCCTGCCGCGTCTGCCACCCGCTGGGGAAACCGCCGATGGCCAAGCCGCGCCACCGCCAACTGGACTATCTCGTCTACCTTGCCGTCCGGCTGGTGATTGCGCTGCTGCAGGTCCTGCCCCTGGAGACGGCCGCGCGGCTGGCGCGCCTGCTGGCCTGGATCGTCTACCGGGTTGACCGCCGGCATCGGCTCGTCGCCGACGACAACCTGCGGCAGGCCTACGGAGCAGCCCTCACCGCCAAACAGCGGGATCGGCTCATTCGCGGCGTCTACGATCACTTCGTCCGCATGCTCATCGAGATGGTCCACTTGCCCCGACGGATGTTCCTGGGCAGTTGGCGTCGGCATCTCAGCCTGGGGCCGCGCGGCTCCGAGGTGGTGGCCGCCTTGCTTGCCCATCGGCCCGTGCTCATCGTCACAGGTCATTACGGCAACTGGGAGTTGGCCGGCTACCTGCTCGCCATGCTCGGCTTTAAGTCCTGGGCCGTGGCCCGGCCGCTCGACAACCCCCACCTCGACCGCCTCCTCCGCATGCTCAGGCAGCGGACGGGCCAGGGGCTCCTCGCCAAGAAGGGCGAACTCGACCGCATGGAGGAGATCCTGGAGGGCGGCGGCATCGTCTGCACCCTGGGCGACCAGGATGCGGGACAGAATGGCCTCTATGTCGATTTCTTCGGTCGGCCCGCCTCCACGCACAAGGCCATGGCCATCCTGGCCCTCCGCAGCCAGGCCCTGGTCGTAGTGGCCGGGGCACGCCGGTTGCCCGGCATCCTCCGCTACGAGCTGGTCATTGAGGACGTCATCGATTCCACCATGCTCCCCGACGACCCGGCCCAGGTGCGGCTCCTGACCCAGCGGCTGACCACGGCCCTGGAAGGCATGGTCCGAGGCGAACCGTCCCAGTACCTTTGGCTCCACCGCCGCTGGAAGCACCAGCCCAAGCCCCGCGCCCCGCGCTCGGCGAGCAGCGCCCGAGCCGCCTAGGCCACGCCTACTTGCTCACGTTCTCGGGCTCCAGGAGCGAGTCGAAGACGCGGACCTTGGCCACGTGCTCCCGGAACAGCTTGATGAACTCCAAGTGGCGGGGATGGTCGGCGTACTTGTCGTGGGCCGTCTTGTCCTTGAAAACGATGTGCAGGGCCACGTCCCAGTCGCGGTCATTCACTTCGCGGTCGAACTCGTTGCCGACCACGCCCGCTCCGAACCAGACCTCTCCTTCATGCCCCTTCAGGTACTCCCGGCACAGGGCGACCATACGCGCCTTCGACTCTGCCGTGGGTTCCTTGAGCTTGAAGTAGACCATGTGGCCGATCAAGGGGCCGGTGGAAGTGGCCGCCGAATGAGCCATGGCGTGGTGGGCCGCAAGCCAGCCCCCAGCCAGAAAGGTGAAAGCGAACAGGACCAAAGTCCATCGGCGTGCAGTCATCGGCAGGCTCTCCAGAGGTTCAAAAGGCGGAAGGTCCGAACGAACTGGCCCCAGCTAGCGGGGATCGAAAGCTTGATCCCAGTACATCCAGATGAGGCGTGAGTAGCGGAACAGGAGTGGGAGAAAGGGCACCATCCCCACCAAGGCGACGGCCAAAAGTTCGTGTAGTTCCCATGTGCTGGGCAGGAGCAGCCAGGCGGCGAGCAGTAGCAGCCCGAGCACAACCACGCCCAGGGCGTAGCCGAAGTACATGGCACCCAGGAAGTAGCCGGGCTCGCGCCCAAAGCGGAGCCCGCACGTCGGGCAGTTCTCGTTCATGGTGACCCGACCGGCGAAGACGGCCCCGGCATGACAGCGTGGACAGCGGCCGCGGAGCAGGGGGTAGTTGACAGCAGCGACTTCTGGGTGGGTGCCGGATGGACCGGCGGCCTCGGTGGAAGAGTCGGTTGGTTCGACCATGGCCTAGTCTTCACGTGTCGCGGCCATGGGACTGCCCGCCCCTAGTGGCACGTGCTCCGCCGAACTGCTGGTCGTGCCGCGGCGCTCGCCGCCGCCGGAAGGAACGATGGCCCGGTCCATATGGGGTTCGCTAGCCTGGCGCATATGGAGTTGGGCCCGGCGAATGCTCCGCAGGCTGGCGTTGAGGACGCCGGCCGCCGCCGCCACGGCTCCGACCTGACCGCCGATCAGGCAGCCGAAGGCCAGGAGGTCCCGGGCGAACTTCTCCGAGTTGATGTCCGGGATGAAGAGCATCACCGCGCCCGGCACGGCCCCGAGGACCGCGCCGAAGAGGGCATTGCTGATGACCAGCCGTCGCGCCGTCGTATCGAAGTCCATGCTTCCTCCCACACCTGGGCCCTGCGGCCCGGGCCGTCGAGTGAGGTCTCCCATCCGTGACGTTGGGCGTTTCCCGTGGAACGAGCCGCACCCTGCGAGTAATGGTTGCGACTGGTCCTGCCATCATAAACCGCGCGACCCGCATATGAAAGGACCAAATGCGCGAGACTTCGGTGAAGGCTTCGCGCGGGGTCGGCCCAGGGCTGTCGACGGATCGGGCGGGCTTAGCCTGCGCCACCACGCGCGAGTTGGGCCAGGCGTGGGAACTCCGATGCGAGGGACGGGTAGAGCCGTTGAAACTGCTGCTGCCAGCGGGCGTAGAGAGCTTGCCGCTCGGGTTGGGGGGCCAGGCTCTCGACGGTGCGAATCGTGGCGGCACAGGCTTCGGGGACGTTTTGATACGCTCCGGCTCCGACCATGGCAAGGATGGCTGCGCCGAAGGCGGGTCCCTCCTGGGCGTTGATCAGGGCGACCTTCTGACCGTAGATGTCGGCTTGCCACTGTCGCCAAAGGGGATTGCGGGCGCCGCCGCCGGAGAGGCGAATCTCGGAGGCCTCCACGCCCAAGTCGCGGATGACCGCCAGACAGTCGTTCATAGCAAAGGTGATACCCTCGACGACGGCCCGCAGCAGGTGCGCCCGAGTGTGCCGCACGGTCAGCCCAACGAAGGCGCCGCTGGCATGCGGGTCGGAGTGGGGATGTCGTTCACCGGTCAGATAGGGAAGGAAGAAGAGCCCCTCGCTTCCGGGTGGTGCCGAGTCGGCCACGGCGAGCATGAGATCGTATGGGTCTTGGTCCTGGCCTTGAGCGGCAGCTACCTCCGGCTGACCGAGTTGGTCCCGAACCCAACGCAAGCTGCCGCCCGCCGCCAGGATCACGCCCATGAGATGCCAGGCGCCGCGGACGGCATGGCACATGGTGTGGACCCGACCATCCGGATGCGTCTGAGGCTGGTCGGCATGAGCGAAGACGACGCCGCTCGTGCCGATGGTCGCCGAGATGATGCCATGCCGGACGATGCCGTTGCCCACCGCACCGGCCGCCTGGTCGCCGGCACCGCCCACGACTGGGATGCCGGCCTCGAGACCGAGGGCGGCGGCCGCCGTCGGGGTCAGCTTGCCCGTGATCTCGTCCGACTCGACGCAGGTCGGCATCCAGTTGGCGTCGATGCCGAGCTTGCTCAAGAGGGGCCGGCACCAGCGGCGATGGGTCACGTCCAGGAGCAAGGTGCCGGAGGCATCGCTGACGTCGGTCGCTCGTTCGCCGGTCAGCCGTAGCCGGAGGTAGTCTTTGGGCAGAAGCACGTGGCGAATCTGCTCGGCAACGCCGGGCTCATGCCGCCGGACCCAGAGGATCTTCGGCGCGGTGAAGCCCGTGAAGGCCGGGTTGCTCACCATCTGGATCAAGGCGGCGCGGCCGCCGGCGGCGGCTTCGATCTCGGCACACTCGGCGGCGGTGCGCTGATCGTTCCAGAGCAGGGCGGGCCGCAACACCCGATGGCCCGAATCCAGAAAGACCGAACCGTGCATCTGGCCGCTAAGCCCGATCGCCCGAACCGGACGGGCTTGGCTTCCCGCCCGCGCCATCACGGCCTGGACGGCAGCGACGGCGCTCTCCCACCAGTCCTCGGGCCGCTGCTCCGACCAGCCCGGACGCGGGTGCAACGACGGATGCTCCGCGGTGGCGGTAGCAAGCACGGTGCCGTCCGCCTGACAAAGCAACGCCTTGGTGCCGGTGGTGCCCAGATCGATGCCGAGGTAGGTGCTCATGGTGCTGCGTCTGACTCTGGAGCGTGCGGAAGAACATCGAGGCCGATTCTACCGCGCCGTGGGCCGGGCTACCATCGGCTGCCTGCTTCCGGGCCCGATGGGCTAATAGTGGACAGATGATCTCTATCGGCATCTTGGCCAGTCTGCCTTGTTCGCCAACGTCGCCCCCGTGCCCGCTGAAACCTCAGACCACTGACATAGCCCTGTCACGCTGATTCTCGGGTCGAATCCCGTCGGCAGACGCAGCCGCGGACTTGGTCTTTTTCTTCTCATTCAAGTGAGGTACACTTCGTCCCGCAGTGGCGCGACTTGGAACACCGCACCACGCCGGCCGCCGCGGACGACCCCGCTCGTCTCGCCCGGCGGACCGCCTCTCCGATCCCGCAACGCGCTCGGCAGCCGCCGCGTCCCGCCATGGATGGTAGGACGGCACTTTTCGTCTCGAGAAGAGGCTTGCCATGACCCGTGATCCCGTGCTTTTCCGCGTCGATGGTGCGCGCGCCGAGGGCTGGGAGGCCCTGGCTCGTTCCCTCGTCCTGGCGGCCGCCATGCAGCGCCGCCGCCGCCCCTGCCGCTTCATCTCGAATCTCGAACCCACGTCGCTCGCCGGCCTCATCAAGCGCGGCGACAGCGACTGGATCCCCGCCGCGGGTCCAGTCGGCTCGAGCGAAGACCTCGAACAGATGACTCAGCTCATCCACCAGTACCAGCCGGCCGCCGTCATCGTGGACGTCCCCCATTGCGGCCCGGAATATCTCGCCGAGCTGGTGGCCCTGGGACCGATGGTCATGAGCCTGGACGATGCCGCCCATCGCTTCCCGTGCCAACTCGTCGGCCATCCACCCCGGGGCCGAAACAGCAGCGAGTTCGACGTCTGCCCCGGAACGCAGGTGCTCACCGGTCGGCGTTATGCCGTGATCCGTCCGGGCATCCGCCGGGTGCGTCTGCTCCGTGGTCAGGAGCCGCCTCTGCCGTTCCGGGCCTTGGTCAGCTTTGGCGACGATCCGAACGGCCTGACGACCCGGGTGACCAAGACCCTACTGGGCATGCCCGCCGTCAGCCGGATCGACATCCTCGGTCGGGCCGTCCACTCCGACTATCCCAAGTGGCAGGCCCTGTCCGAGGAGCACAAGGGGCGGGTGACGCTGGCGACCGAGACGGCGGACATGGCTAAGCGCGTGTCGCGGGCCCATCTGGCCATCGGCGAGGCGAACGCCTGGTCGCTCGAATTGGCCTGCGTCGGCGTGCCGCAACTGCTCATCGTGCAAAACGAGGCCTACTGGCGCAACGCCGAGGTGCTTGATGAAGAAGGGGCCGCCACGCTGCTGGGTTGGCACGAAGGCGTGAACGACAAGACGCTCAAGATGGCCGTCGACAATCTGCTCGAAGATCAGGCGGAGCGGCGGCTCATGGCCCGTTGTGGCCGGGCTCTGCTCGATGGCCGTGGTCCGGATCGGCTGGTCGCGGCCATCGAGGTCATGGTCACGCCCCATCAACGGCTCGACCAGCGCGAAGCGGCGTAGGCCGCCTGCGGTCGGCCAACTTGAATCAACCCCTCGGGGACGGGCCCGCGCCCAGGGCCTGTCCCCGATTCCGCTTTCCCCGCGTGCTCTGTGGGAAGAGGGCCTCCTGGTTGAGCCAGCCGTCCGGTGTGAAGGGCAGCGGCGCGGGCGGTCCCAGGATTTCCAGGCCGGGATGCTGCGGGTCAGCCAGGGCCGGCGTGACCCAGAGTTCTTGCAGTTCCAGCGTGTTGGGAATGATGGCAGCGCGGAGCAACTCGTTCCGTGGCTGCCAACAGGTCTGCACCCCCATGGCGATGGCGTCGCGATCGGTGGGCAGTGCGATTGGCGTCTTGGCCCGGAGCAAGAAGCAAGACGTGAGATAGTTGGTGAGCGTTTTCTGCTCATCGCGCTGGGCGAGCAGCCGGGCCGTGGTCAAGTCGGCGAGCCCCAGGCCGACGGCATTGCCATGGCTCTCGGCGGCAAGGTCGAGGACCACGATGCGAGTGATGGCGGGGCGCGGCGTTTCCGGTTGAGTCTCCACCAGATACCGCCCCAGGACGTGGACGTCCATCCCCGTGCCGCTGTAGTTCTTGCCCAACTCACCGACGACGAGGAGGTCGAGCCGGTCGAAGGGCAGACGGCCAGCGAGACGGCGGGCCTGCTCAAGCAGCCGAGGCTCGGTCGTGAGCAGCTCCTCGAAATCGACCGTCTCGATAAAGGCGGGTTCGTCGCGGGCATTCTCCACGATCGCCAGGCCAAGCAGGAAGCGCGACTTGGCCAGGACGACTTCGAGCGAGGCGGGGATCATGTCGCGCAGGCCTCGCAGTCCGTAGCGGTGGTGGGTGGCGGCCCCTTCGCGCTTGCCCAGGCCAATGACCAGCATTTTGGCGATGCCGCTCTCCATGGGACCGGTGAAGTCGGTGTGCGACTTGATGCGGGCTACACAGATGACGCCGTCGGCGCCGAAGGCGTTGCGGTCCCACCAGACGGGCTCGTCCCAGGAGTTGCGGCCAAGCTCGACGACTTCCATGTCGGTGCGGACGGGCACGCCGAGCCGCTCTTCGGAAATGCCGTAACTCGCCAGGAGTTCGCGCTGGCCCGCCGGCGTGGCACCGCCATGGCTGCCCATGGCCGCGACGACAAACGGTGCCGCCCCCAGTTCCTGCAGCGTGGCCAAGGTGGCCCGGACGATCTCCTCCAGGCGCGCGATGCCCCGGCTGCCGACGGCGACGGCGATCCGCGCACCCGGCGTCAGGTCCGACTTGAGTCGAGAGGCCCGCAACCGCGAGCGGACGTGAGCGGCGACGTCCGCAATCTGGGGCTGGTCGATCCGCTGCCGCACCGGCACGAACGCTAAGGAAGCCAGGTGATCGCTGACAGGTGCGGTGGCGAGCATGATCGACTTCCCCGGGGCTGGAGCTACCCGTGTTCAGGATACGGCTCGACTTGAGGCCGGGTACGGGCCGAACGCGGCTTTGGCCTATTCGACGGCCGTCACGCGTTTGACCAACATCGTCGCATAGCAGCCGCGGGGCAAAGTGAAGCGCAGGGCCAGCTTCTTACGGCCGGGATGGAGTTCGTCGGCCGCCCGCTGCACGGTCAAGCCTTCCGGCCAGAACCAGGCAGGTCGATCTCCCTTGGAGAAGAAGGGCTTTCGCAAGTCAGGCAGCTTCATCTCCTCAAGTCGAAGTCCTTCGCCTTGGAGAATTTCCGTCAGTAGCGGCATCACGGGGTCGTCGGCTGGGAGCTTGAGCCGCGCGGAAGCCAAGGGCAAGCGGCAGCCACGCCAGTACTCGATTTGATCGGGCCGGAGCTTCCGCAGCATCGGCCCCACGCCCCGGATGCGCAGCAGTTGTCCCCTCTCCGATCGGCTCGCCACCCAGCGGGCGAGCAGTTCGTTCCACAGCTTGCTCTGATAGGCGGAGAGATAGAGGCTCTGCAACTCGAAGGGCAAGCGCGTGAAGCCGCCCGCCAGGTCCGTGGGGTGATCGGCCAGGTGGGAAGCTACTCTCCGTGCTGACCCCGGAGGCAGACTTGCACGCAGGAGCGGCCAATCGCCCCAGTGCTGGCGCAAGCGTGCCTTTAGTTCCTTCTCCGCGGGTCGGTCATGAGCGTAGGGTTCAGCCAGGGCCAAGTGGAGAGCCCGGTCGAAATCGCCGGCTATGAGCGAACGAGCCACGAAGGCACCGGAGCGGCTCACAGAACGAAAGCGTTGCTCGTCGAAGTAGTTGGCCACGCCATCGCGCTGGGTCTCCGCCAATCGGCTCCGCAGTCGCGAGGACTCGGGCTTGCTGAGATCGCGGAGGACGAGAATGAAACGGTTGCCGAGCATGTCAGCCGGGGTGAAGGCACGCTCTGCCTGGCCGAGATAGGTGAGCGACCAGAGCTTGCCTTGGTAGTTGCGGGGCGGTCCTCCGGCGATGGTCAGGTGTTGCGTGGTCAGGGCGTGGCGGTCCTTGAGTCCGCCATAGCTCACGCGCTGCGGCGCGAGCTTCAAGGCCTGACAAAGCTGGTAGACAGCTTCGGGCGTACCGAGGCTACGCTTGACGAGACGGTAGAAGGCAAACGGGCCGGACCCCGTCTGAAACTCCGTCCATTCCTCGACCTGAAAGTCTTGAGGAAGCTGCTTGAGCTTCATGGGATGGGTGTGGGGGAATAGAGATGATCGAGAGAGCGGGCACCGAAACCGTCGCCCAGTCAGCTTCGAATGCCCCCACTCTCTCGATCAACCTAATAGTACGCTGGCCCTTCGCAGGATCAAGCCCGCGGGGTCGGCACGATCCGCAAAACCGCTAGAACCAGAACTTTACGCTGCGCGAAGAAACGGGCCGCGGCGCCGGTTCCGGGTGGGGATTGGGCGTGGCGGGGTCGTCGCCACGGGGGAGCAACTTTGGGTCACAGACGGGCGGGGCGGGGTGGGTGTACCTGATTGGCGGGCGGGCGGGGGTCCGCGGCCGGCGGGGGGGGGGGCCGGGGGCGGCGGGGCCCGTCCGTCCCGCGCGCGGAGGTGCTCGCCGATCACCGCCAGCGTCGCCGGGTTCATCGGAGCGCCAAAGTGTCCCGCTCCCAGGACGCGGTAGTTCACCGCTCCCTCGATCGTCTCACCCTTGACGACGTAGTTGTCGGGCAGGATGTGGACCACCTCGCCGATGAACGTCGGCCGGGAATAGGGTGAGTCGTCGAGCAGTTCGCCGCCCAGGTAGATGAGCAGGTCGACGTCGATCTGATCGCCATCGTGGAGCGAGTGGACCAGCCGTCGGGCCGTGAGCGTGCCGGCACTAAAGCCGATGATCGCCATTTGGGCCGTGGGATCGGCCTGCCGGGCCTGCAAGACGCACTCGCGCACCGCCCCCGTCTGAAAGAACTGGAACAGCTTGACCTCCGCCACGGACTGCTGAGCGAGGTAGGAACGCAGCTCCTTTAGCCCGGCCAGATCGAACGGATCGAGGCCGTGGAGGATGAAGATGTGAATCGGCCCGGTGCGTGTCTGAGCGGTACCCTTGGCTGGGACAGGATCTGGGGTCTGAGCCCGAGCCGTCGAGTGGGGGCCCGTGCAGGCCATGACGATCAAGGCGAGAAGGCCGACAACCCAAGGATACCGTCGGAGAAGCCCCCAATGGCCGGGAAGTGCGGCAGGGGCCAGTTGCGATTCAGTTGCCACAGGAGTCGTATTCCGAGCTGGGTGCAAATGGGGATGGCAAGGTGTCATTCGACCAAGAGAGTGGCCTGGGTTTGGGGAATGTAGCCCACGGCAGCGACCAGCCCACTCCAGCCAGACGGCTGTGCGGGCCATTCCGGGTTTAGGTGCGCCCATGACTTGCCACCGAGGTCAGGAAGGCAGGCGGCAACAGTGGGGATTGCAGGGTGGCAGGTCCGAGGCACAAGCCGCGGCCGACGGCATGGAGACGGTTCGCGGCGGGGCCGGCGTGCTCAGCCGGCGACGGACATGCCCTTCTTGGCACTTGGGGCATGCGACCTGCTCGGCATCCTCGCCGGGGAAGACCAAGGCCTCGAAGACCTGGCCGCAATGTTCGCAGTCAAACTCATAGAGCGGCATGGCGAACTCCCTCGGATTCGTTCGTGAACGGCCTGGGCGACTTGACCTCATCGCCGCCGCTGCCGGAAGGCTTCACTCGCCTGGCGGAGGATCTCCTGGTCTTCCGGAGGCAGCTCCTCCCTGGACATCGTGGTCAACTTGGCCAGCACCTGGTCCAGCCGCTCGCGCAGGGCACGCAACTCCTCATCCTCACGGGTAGCGGGGCGCTCATCTGGGCGATAAAGCCGTAGCGACGCCCGGCGGCGCGGCCAGCGCCACGGGGGCCAGCGGCCGACGAGGTTCATGATCCGGAGCGAGAACCAGTAGTAAATCACGCCAAACCCCGCACCGGCGAGATGGCCCACCACCGCCACCTTGACCGCCATCCCCGTGGCGAACTGCCAAACGTCGAAGGCCACGTAGATCGAGACGAGGAGCCAGAGCGGCACGGGGAAGATGAACATGATGAGCACTTGCCGATACGGGAAGTGCAAGGCGCACAGAACCATGACCGCCATGACGGCGCCCGAGGCACCGTAGGCCCGGTCGCGCGGCCGATCCGCCATTCCCATCGCCGCCCACATCTCTCGCATCTCGTCGGGGATCAGGGGGGCCGGGGCCGCCAGGACCGAGAGCCCCCAGAAGAGAGTGCTGCAAACCCCCGCCACCAGGTAGAAGGCCAAGAACTCCTTCGGCCCGTAGATGTCCTCCAGGTCCGGACCGAAGATCCAGAGCAGGAGCATGTTGATGACCACATGCCAGAAGCTCAGGGGGCTGTGCAGGAACACGGCGGTGATGAGACGCCAGACCTGCCCCTGGTGGAAAACGGCCTCCGGGTCCATGCACAGGGCGTCGGTCACCGGGCCCAGGCTGCGTGGCAGGTTGGCCGTTGCCACTTGCAGCACCCAGATGCCAACGTTGACCAGGACGAGGATGCGGCAAACGCGGCCGCCCGTCACGCCCCAGACGGGGCTGCTCGTCTCACGGTAATAGGCGCGGTCATGAATGCCCATGCCGTTCCATCCACGGAGGGTGGTTTCGTGCCCACAACCCTTGCGCCCGGCCGAGGTGGCTTCGGGCATGGCGTCGGCGCAACTGGTCCCTATTCTACCTGTTGAGGTCGCTTTCGTTGAACCTCGGTTACCGGATCATGCCCCAACTCGTCGATGCCGCCGGTCTCGAACGTCTGCTCACAGCCTGGGCCGACGGTATCGGTGCGGCACCTGCTCCGAGCCCCGTGGCGGCCCTGGTCGGCATTCGCAGTCGGGGCGTGCCCCTTGCTCAGCGCCTCGCCCTCTTGCTCGAGGCCCGGCTGGGCCGGCGCCTCCCCGTCGGACAGCTAGATATCACCTTCTATCGCGACGATCTAACGCGCCGGGCCCCCTGGCCGCTCGTTCGGGGTACGGACATTCCCTTTCCGCTGGAAGACCAGCACATCGTCCTTGTCGAC
>CALLZJ010000264.1 GCA_937858435.1 uncultured bacterium | reverse complement strand
AGCAGCACCTTGGCCCGATCCACTTCCGGAAGCTGCTCCAGTAGAGCGAGCACCTCGGCCGTGTCGCCGGGCTGGTCGATCACGAACTTGAACTGATAGTCGGCCAGCCCCATGAGGAAGCGGATGGCGTCGAGGTTGAGGCGGCGCTGTTCGTGCAGGGCGGCCCACCGGGTATCGCGCTCCCAGGGGGTCGAGTTGGCGAGCTTCGGGCTCAGGCTCATGAGGTCGGCCACGACTTCCTTGGCGATCGTGGCCGCGGTCTCGATGGTGATATGCCAGCCGCCGGCCCGGAGGGCGGCACAGAGTTCTCCCACGTCGGCCGCCAGGAGCGGCTCGCCACCCGTGACGACCACGTGCCGGGTGGGCATCGGTTCAAGCTGGGCCAGAATCGCGGCCACGCTCAGTTCCGTTCCCTCAGGCTGCCACGAGGTGTACGGCGTGTCGCAAAAACCGCAGCGCAGGTTGCAGCCCGAGGTGCGGACGAAGGCGGAGGGCATGCCGACCAGCCCGCCCTCACCCTGGATGGAATGGAAGATCTCGGCAATGAGCATGGCGGCATTGTATGCGGGAGCATCGGCCGCCCAAGGCCCGGAGATGGCCCATCTCCGCGCGCTAGTCGGTCGGCATGGTGAAGTCGGCGATGAAGACCTGGGCGCCGGGCATGCGGCCATCGCGGGTCGACGTCCACATCAGCTTCTTGCCGTCCGGGCTGAAGACGGGCAGCACGTCGGCCCCCGGGGCGAACGTGACGCGATGGGTGCGGCGCGTGGCCAGGTGCATGACATAAAGGTCATAGTTGGGACGGGCCAGCGGGTTGGAGTGGTCGGCACCCGAGTAGATGATGTGCTCACCATCGGGATGCCAATAGGGACCCCAATTGACGCCCTCGGTGTCGGTGAGCTGGGTGTCGCCGGTGCCGTCGACGTTGATGACGTGGATTTGCAGGAAGTCCTTCTTTTGGCGGTCGGCGCGGAAGATGACGCGCTTGCCGTCCGGCGAGAAGAAGGGCCCGCCGTTGTAGCAGCCCGGGGCGTTCGTGAGCTTGCGGACGCCAGTCCCGTCGGCGTTCATGATGTAGAGTTCGAGATTGCCGTCCCGGTTGGAGGTGAAGACGATCTGCTTGCCGTCCGGCGAGTAGGAGCCCTCGGCGTTGTAGCCTGGGGCATCGGTGAGCAGGCGGAGGTTGCCGCCGTCGAGATCGGACTCGTAGATCTTGATGTGCTCGTCGAAGTCCCACTGGTAGCGGCGCCGCTGCCGGGTCCGCTGTTCCTCGGCTCGCTTGGCGAGTTCTTCGTCGTACTCCTGCCGTAAGTTGGGATGCGTGTGGCCGCTGGCGAAGATCACCTTCTCGCCGCTGGGGTGGAAGTGGCCGCACGTGGTTCGGCCCGCTCCCGGACTCACCCGCCAGGTCTTCCCGGTCTCGAGGTTCATGATGAACATCTGGTAGAAGGGGTTCTCGCCTTTCTGCTCGGCCTGGAAAATGATGTGCCGCTGGTCCGGGGAGAAGTAGGCTTCACCCGCCCGGGCAAAGTCGAATGTGAGCTGTTTGATGTTACTCAGAAACTTGGCTTCCTGGCTCGACCAGGACTCCGGTTCCTGGGCCCAGGCGACGCAACTGGTGAGCAACAACACGACAACCAGACCACGCAGCATGGGCGCTCCTTTGACGGCAGAACGGCAATCCTCATTATACGAACCGTTCAAGCCGATCACGCACCACCCGCCGGGCCGCTGCTGGCCTGATGGAGCAGCATCACGCGGAGGTCCATGTCGTTGGTATCGGTCAGGCCGGTGCGGACCAGGGCGTCGGCCGCATCGAGCCGCGGGTAGGCATCGAAACGGGCCAGATGTTCCGCCAGCGGTTGCCCCCGCAGCCGGGCCGCCCGCTCCCGGTCCAAGAAGGCCCCGGCTGCGTCGGTGGGCCCATCCTCGCCGTCCGTGCCCGCACACAGCACGGTGACTCGGTCCCATTCGGCGGGCGTGAGTTCAGCGGCCAGAGCCAGGATGAAATGCTGATTGCGGCCGCCTCGGCCCGGTTGGGGCGGCAGCACCACGGTCGGCTCGCCGCCAGCGATCAGGGCCAGCGGTCGACCCACTGTCCGGGCCAGGTGTTCCCGCAACTGAGTCGCCACGCGCTTCACCTCGGCCAGCACGTCGCCAGCAAAAGGCTGCTCTTCCGCCTGGGGCTCATAGCCCAGCCGCTTGGCCGCCGCCGCCGCCGCCTGCACCGCATGCCGCTGGCTGGCGATCAAGCGATGAAGCACGAGCGCCTCACCGGCAGGACCTTCGGGCAGCTTCTTCAGTGTCTCTGCCTCCTGGCCGGCCCGCCCGCGCTCCAGACGGGCCAGCACGGCAGCCGGCAACTCGGCCCGCAGCCCCCGCCTTTCCACGATCTCCAGCGCCTCGCCAAAAGTCGTCGGGTCGGGGCAGGTCGGACCCGAGGCGATGACATCCAACGGATCGCCGATCACATCCGAGATCACGAGGCCAAGAAGCCGTTGGCCATGATCGCCTCGAGCGAACAGACGCTGGGTCAGACCGCCGCCCTTGATCCGCGACAGGTGCTTGCGAACGGTGTTCATTTCGCGGATGTCGGCCCCGGACCGGTGCAGGAGCTGGGTCGTCTGCTGCTTGTCTTCCAGCGTCAGCCCCGGTGCGGGCGCACACAGCAGAGCCGAGCCCCCGCCCGAGATGAGGCAGAGGATCCATTCGCCAGGCCCGACCCGATCGAGCAGGGAGAGGATCTGCTCGGAGCCGGCCACGGCAGCGGCCGTTGGGTAGTTGATGCCGAGCGGCCGGGCGGGATGGAGCGTGATGCCGGGCAAGGGGCGGGCCGACTCTGCCGGGACATTGACCCAGCCCGCCAGCCGTTCGGAAGGCAGCCCCTTGTCCCGGAGAAACCGAGCCGTCGCCTCGGCCATGGCCGACCCGGCCTTGCCGCCCCCCACGACCCAGCAGCGTGGCACTTGCACCCAGGGAATGGACGCAGCCGCGAGCGCGGCCGGCACCGCCTGGGAAGGCTGAACCGCCGCCACCCCCGCTTGCCAGATCGCCAGGGCATCCGCGGCCCGCCCTCCAAGCTCGCCCGTCATCTTCCGCCTCCGCCTGGCGTCTCTTCCCATCGACTCTGGCCATTCTCGCATGGCCGAGCCCCCGTCGCCAGCGCCCAGGACGGAAGCGCCCCTGTGTCCTAAGGGCCGTGACACTTCCCCAGGTCGGGCTGGGTAGCCCCAAGAAGACTGGTATCATGGTGCGGCAGCGAGCCCTGCCCATGGAGATGGCCACGATGAAACGCAGACGCTGGCGACGGTGGTTGGCTCTGGCCCTGGCCACGCTCCTCTTGTGCGGCTGTCTGGCGGGACGACCGGCCTTCCTCTGGGTCCGTGCCTGGCTGCACGATCAACCCGTGCCGCACCACGTCCCCATGGGTCACGTCGACGATGCCAGCCGGATGAACAGCACCCCGGTCGCCACGGTCTGGTCGATCCCTTCCGACCCCGCCGGGGTCGAGGAGCAACTACGCGAACTGCTGCAGCGCGCCCGAATGGAGCGCTTGCCCGTCGCCCTCGCCGGTGCCCGCCACACCATGGGCGGCCACACCATCGCCCCGGATGGCATCGTGCTCAACATGCTCCCCTTCAATCACATGGCCTGGGACGCCCAGCGCGAACTGTTGACCGTCGGCGCCGGGGCCCGCTGGTTCGAGATCATCCCCTACCTCGATGCCAGGGGGCTCTCGGTGGCGATCATGCAATCGAACCATAACTTCAGCGTCGGCGGCTCGCTCAGCGTCAACTGTCACGGCTGGCAGCAGCAGCGGCCGCCCATCGCTTCCACCGTCGCTTCCTTCCGCCTCATGCTGGCCGATGGCACCATCGTCCGCTGCAGTCGAACCGAGCAGACCGAACTCTTCGCCCTGGTGCTGGGCGGCTACGGCCTCTTCGGCATCATCCTCGATGCCGAGCTGCGCGTCGTGCCCAACGAACGCTATCGGCCCGAAGTCGAGGTGCTGCCCGCCGAGCGCTACGTGGCCCGCTTCCAGGAGAAGGTCGGGCAGGCCAACGACGTCGGCATGGTCTACGGTCGGCTCTGCGTCGCCCCCGGCGCGGAGACCTTCCTCCGCGAGGCGATCCTGACCGTGTTCCGCCAGAGCCCGTGCCGGCCCGAGGAGATGCCCACCCTGCGTTCACCCGGTTATGCGACGCTGCGGCGCGAGGTCTACCGGGCCCAGATCGGCAGTGCGGCCGGCAAGGACGTCCGCTGGAAGACGGAGAAGGCCGTGAGCGGCATCATGGGGCGAATGCACTTCTCCCGCAATCAACTGCTGCATGAGCCGGCCGAAGTCTTCCAGGAGCAGAATGCCGACCGGACCGACATCCTGCATGAATACTTCCTGCCCCCCGAGGGTGTCGGGCCCTTCCTGGATGCCGCCCGCCAGATCATCCCCCGCCATGACGTCGATCTGCTGAACGTCACCATCCGCAACGTACTGGCCGATCAAGACAGCTTCCTGCGCTACGCCGATAGGGACCTGTTTGCCTTCGTCATGCTCTTCAACCAGCCGCGGACATCGGCAGCGGACGAACGGATGGCCGCCCTGACCCGGGAACTGATCGATGCGGCCCTGGCGAACGGCGGCCGATTCTATCTCCCCTACCGCCTTCATGCCACGCCGGAGCAACTGGCAGGCGCCTACCCGCAAGCAGCCCGGTTCTTCGAACGGAAACGGCACTACGACCCGCACGAACTCTTCCAGAACCAGTTCTACCTGAAGTACGGCCGACCGTAGCTGGCCCGCACCGCCGGCTTCGGCAACATCGGCCTCCGCCGGCTTCGGCCTGCGTTCCCTCCGCTTCCTCGGGGAGGAAAAGCGGAATCGCCACGCCGCCTGCCGGGCGGCAAGCCGGCGCTTCCAGAAGCGCACGAGCACCGCGACGACGAACAGTGCCCCCGCGGAGATCAGGGCGTAGAGCCACCAGGGTGTGGGGCGGTCCCAGGTGACGCCGAAGGTTTTTGGCCGCCGCCAGCATGAGCGTGAGCAACGGGCCCGTCATGATTCAGCTCGAAGAGGCAGAACGCGTGCCGAAGGCCACTTCGCCATGATCTTTCGCGTGGCCGTGCCTGTCAAGCAGACCCCAAGAAGCACCACCCCCCTCGGAGAGGGGGGCAGGAATTCGGGGAAGGGGAGCGGGAAGTTGCCGAGGGGTGGTGGCTACTTGGGCAGGTCCAGGTCGTTGAGGAGGCCGGTGGCCTCGACCCGCAGGGCGTTGAGGAAGCCCTCCCAGAGCTGCTCGGCCTGGGAGCGGAACTGGCGGAGCCCGTCTTCCAGGTCCTCGCGCTTCTGCCGGAGCAGGGCCAGGTTGGCCTCCATCTCGGCCTGAGCTTCCTTGACCGCGTTGGCGCGGATGGATTCGAGTTCTTCCTTGAGCCGCTCCCGTTCCTTGTCGGCATGCTCGAGCCACTCGGCGTTGGACAACATCAGCTTTTGCTCCTCAGCCTTCAGTTCCTGCAAGTGGACGCGGATGGTCTCGATTTCCTGCTGCCGTTCGGCCATCTCGGAGAGGTAAGCCTGCCGCTGTTCGATCCAGGTTTCGGTCTCTTCCTGGACGGCCTTGCGCTGGCGGGAGATGCCCGCCTCCATCTCGGCGAAGGTGGCCTGCTTCTTGTCCAGTTCCAATTGCTTGTGGGCAAGCTCCTCGATCTGCTTGGCACGCTCGGACATGAACTGCTTGCGTTCTTCCGCGAACTCCTTGGCCTCGGCTCGTTGCCGGTTGAATGCTTCAAGCTGGACCGTTCGTTCTGCTTCCCAGGCTTCGTTCTCGCGTTCCCGTTCCGCGCGGGACCGATTGAGATCGTCTTCAATGTCTTGCAGCGCCCGGGCCTTCTCGTCGATCTGGGCCTGCCGCCGGGCCAGTTCCTGCTGGACCACCTGCAGTTCGTGCTGCAGATACAGAACCTGCTGGCGGTAGTAATCGGCATGTTGCTCGATGGCCAAGTCGTCGGGGGTGAGGCGGGCCTGTTGCCGGGTCAACTGGGCCTGGACGTGTTCGAGCTTGGTCCGCTCTTCCGCTTCGATCTTGCGGAAGGTGCTCATGTTCTCCAGGAGCGAAGCTTCTTCGTCGGCCAGCTTCTTGAGATGCTGCTTGACGCGCTCCAGTTCCCGGCGGGCATTGGCCAGTTCGACCTGGGGGGCCTGGCGGTTGCCGGACGAGTACCGTTCCTGTTGCCGCTGGATTTCGGTCATCTTGACGGAGAGTTCGTGCTCGCCGTCGCGGAGGGCGGTTTCACGGCGCTCCAGTTCGCGGCGGAGCGACTCGAGCCGCATCTCCATCGCGTGGAGTTCCAACTTGTTATCGTCGTCGTCGCTCTCCTCGAGGACCTGAAGCCGGCGTTCGAGTTCGGCGACGCGACGGCTCTGGACCAGGCTCTGCGTCCGCCGCTTCCAGGCGAACTTGGCGAGCCGCTGCCGACTTCGGGCCAGCCGCTGCAGCTTCTGGGCGGCTCCGTCGGACAGGACCGGGCTCGCAGCCGGCGGCGACGTGGCGACCGGCGGCGCGGCCAGCTTGACGGTGTCCGTGGCCGACGGCTCGGGCAGTTGGGCTTTAAACTGGAAGGTGCCGATCTGCAGCGTATCGTTGTCGCGCAGGGCCGTCTCGGCGACCGCCATCCCGTTGAGCAGCGTGCCCGTCTGGCTCTTGCAGTCGCGGATGAGGAGGCCCTTGGGGGTCTGGACGATGAGGCAATGCATCTCGGCGATGCCGTCGCCGGTAATCTTGACGTCGCAGGCGGCGTGGCTGCCAAAGAGCAGCGACGAGCGATTCATGACCAGCTTGCGGCCGGTGTTGGGTCCGGTCAAGATGAGCAGGCTCGGCAGCGTGTCGGCCCGTGTGGGCGGTGCAGCGGTCGTCGACATCACCGATCTCGGTTCCCAAAGGCGGCGGCCACAGGCCGCCCCCCGGCGGACTGCATCCCCTCGATTTTGCGTCATGGGGCGCGCAGCGTCAAATGGGAAAATGGTGAAGCCCCCCGTTCCGGCGGACTCTGGGCAAGCGCCACTGGCCCGGGTTTAGCCCGAGTCTGCCCCCGACCTGCAGCGTGCGCGACGCTAGCGGAGCCCCCGGGCCCCCAGGAAAAGCATGAAAACCAGAATCACCATGGCCACCACGACGATGGCCCCCACCACCCGGCGAATGAGCGGCTGGCTCGGCTGCAGATAGCCTAAAGAGGCTAGGGCCAGCAGCATGAAGCTGCCGAGCATACCCCACTGATACCAGTACTGCCAGCGTTCGTGACCCAGCTTCATGTCGTCAATCGCTGCTTGCAGGTCGCGCCGTTCCTTGTCCCAGTTCTCGCGGTTCTTGTTGCGCAGCTCCTCGTCGGCGGGCGTGGTCTTCTTCTGCTCCTTGTTCTTGAGGAACTGATCGGCCAGACGCTGCTCGCGTTGCTCGCCCATGGCCAGGGTGGCTTGCTTGCTGGCGACGGCGGCGGAGTCGATCAGGGGCAGGAACCACGAAATGAGCATGCCCAAAAGGGCCGCGCCGAACAGCCACGTGATCGGATCGGGTAGCTGCCCCAGCGACTGGGCCAGCCGGGCAGCCATGTCCCCGGCACCGGGGTTGCGCAGGCGGCCAGCGCGGCTGGGGCGCGGGGTCAGCGTGCCCGGATCGGTCAACTCGCCGAACGGTTCGGGCTCGGAGCTGGGGCCGGAGGCCAGTTCATCCAGGCGAATGCCGTCCTCGCCGACGAACAGGGCCGTGCCGCATATTTTGCATTTGATGTGCCGGCCGACGTTCTTCGGTTGGACCTGGTACGTCGTCCCACAAGAGGGACAAGCGTTGTTCATGGGCGAGTCTCCGCGGTCAAGACGGTCGACTCCAGCATGGCGGACGGCCAGCGGCAAGGCAAACGAAAACTGCGGCGCTTGGCCAAGAGCCAGCTCGGCCCGCTGGCTCAGGGACGAAGCAAAGGGGAGATGACATCCGGCAGGGAATAGATGCTGATGCCTGCCAGGGTGGAGATGGCCAGGAACCGCTTGTCGTGGGAGACGGCCATGCGACATGAGTAGGCGCTGGCGTGAGTGAAGAGGCGCACCGGCTTGCCTTCACTCAGCCGCATACCCATCAAAACCGAGCCCTCTCTTGAACCACGGTTCCAGATCACAATTCCATGGGGCTCGCACAGAATGATGTCACTTTCGCCTCGGATGGACGTGCCTAGATCAAACTCCCGGCGTGGTTCACGTCCTGTCAAATCCCAATGGACTTGTTTCGTGGCGGTTTGAACTTTCTCCTCGCCAACGCCCTTGGTCGTGATGACCTCCAGGATGACGTGCTCAGGAGTTGCCGCCCAGAAGTAGACCGGGGTGTCCGGCTCCGCGTCCAGAACGGAGGGCTCGCGCTGCCGCGTCACCACGTTCCAAAGGGAGATGCCGTTATAACTCACGACCCAAACGCGCTCCTCGTCGCGAAACGACAGGGCGACGATGTGTTCTTGCGGCCCGATCGTGATCGTACCGACTTGGACTCCTTGTTCCAAATCCACGATTGAAAGCCGAGAAAGATCGGTGCGCCGAGGTGGATGGTGTGCAAACCCGACGAGCCACTTGCCCTTCGGGCTAATTGCTGTATAGGCGAGGGCCGGCGTCACCTGCACGGGCGCTCCGTTCCTGGGCCGGCCGTCCGCATCCATAATGGTGACGAACTGTCTGGGATTCGGTACGTACAGTGGATTGCCAGTGATCCTTTCCGTGCCATAGATGGCGACAATCGCGCCTGTAGTCGTCCAGGAAGCTCTTTGTTCGACCGATGTGGTGACCACCGGATCGAACGTGGCTGGCACCAAGCGCTCCCAACTGGGAACGCGCCATAAAGCAAACGGCTGGAAGTCGCAGACCATTCACCTAGCAAGCGGCGGTCGTCGGGAGAGAATGCCAGGCGCCCGATCCCAGGCTCTCACCCGCCCCCATCGCCCCAGGGAACTACGGCGAGCGGCCGAACCGGCTCGGGTTCGTCCCGCGCGCAGACAACGTCGGCACTCCAGGGCCATAAAGCCCCGACGACGCAGATCAACAGCGAGGCGCCAAGCGATTTCATGAGAGACACCTCGAGAGCCGGTGCCCGTAGGGTATCACGAGCTAGGAGGTTCAACAAGCAGCATCGGTGCCCACGTCCTAGGCGGAAAGCCACTCGTGCCCATCGGATCGTGTAGAATCATCCCCAGGCCGAAGGTGCTCGGAGGCGGAGGCTGTATGCGCGTGTTGCTGGACTACGGTCGAACGGGATTGCCCGTGACGTTGCCGCCCCAGACACAGGGGCCGCTCCGCCTCCGTCCGCCCGCCCCGCTAAGCGATGTAGCGGCTGCCATCGAACAAGTGCTGGCTGAGCCTCGGGGCACGCCCTCCTTGGCCGAACTGGCGCGCGGCCGCCGCGACGCCTGCATCCTCATCTGCGACGTGACCCGCCCCGTCCCCAACAACCTGTTGCTGCCGCCGCTGCTCACGACGCTCATCGAAGCCGGCATTCCGCCCGAGCGCATCCTCATCCTCATCGCCACCGGGCTCCATCGGCCCAACGTGGGGGCCGAGCTGGAGGAGATGCTTAGCCCGGACATTTTGGGTTCCTTCCAGGGCGCCAATCATCCCGGCCAGGTGCTGGAGGAACATGCCTACCTGGGTGAGTCGCCGCGCGGCGTTCCGATCTGGATCGACCGCCGCTACGTCGAAGCAGACCTGAAGATCAGCACCGGTCTCATCGAGCCGCATCTGATGGCCGGCTTTTCCGGCGGGCGGAAGGTCATCTGCCCGGGCATCGCCGCCCTCGAGACGGTCAAGGTCTGGCATGGGCCGCGTTTCCTCGAACACCCTCGGGCCGATTGCGGCATCCTCGAAGGCAATCCCGTCCACGAGGAGAACACCTGGATCGCGCGCCGGGCCGGCTGCGACCTCATCCTGAACGTTTGCCTCGACGAATCCCGCCAGATCACTTGGGTCGGGGCCGGGGACATGGAGGAAGCCTGGCTCGAGGGAGTCCGCTTCTGCCAGGAGCAGTCCGTCGCCACCTTGCCCGCGCCGGTAGATGTCGTGGTCACCAGCGCGGCGGGCCATCCGCTGGATGCCACCTGGTATCAGGCGGTCAAGGGTCTCGTCGGCGCGCTGCCCATCGTCAAGGAAGGGGGCACGATCATCCTTGCTGCCCGGCTCAGCGAGGGAATTGGCAGCCCGGAATTTCAGCGGCTCTTGGCCGAGAACCCCGACCTGGAGGCCTTTCGCCGCCGCATCCTGGAGACGGACTATTTCGTCATGGATCAATGGCAGCTTGAAGAGTTGGCCAAGGTCCGGGCCCGGTGCCGGGTGAAGGTGGTGAGCGAGGGGCTGTCGCCCGCGACGCTGCGGCAGTGTCACGCCGAGCCGGCCGCCAGCGTGGAAGTCGCGGTCGCCGAGTGTCTAGCCGACTACGGTCCGGGAGCGACGTTGGCCGTGATTCCCAAGGGTCCCTATGTCCTGCCGCGGGTGGCCGGGACCACGAACGGTGCCGCCGCCCCGCCGCTCAGTGGATGACGACGACGCATGAATGCAAGCGATCAAGCGGCGGCCTGGAGCCGGGCCGCGAGCTTCTATGATCAGGAGTTCGTGGACCCCTATCGGCCCGATGCTGACAACCCCGTCCTGCGGGCCCTGCGCCGGCTGCCCGACGCGGAATGTCTGACCGCCGCCGACTTCGGCTGTGGCCGTGGGCCGCTCCTGCCGCTCCTGGCCAGCCGGTTTGCCCGGGTCTGGGGCGTCGACTTTGCTCCCGCCATGATCGAGGCGGCCCGAACAGCCTCGGCCACCCTGACCAACGTCCAGTTCCTCGAGCGGGCCTTCGCCGACCTGCGTCCCCTCCATGGCCAGATCGACGTGGCCACGTCCATCAACAGCCTCGTGCTCCCCGACATTGCCGAACTGGACACGGCCCTGGTCGAGATGCGCCGCTGCCTGCGTCCCGGCGGCCGGCTCTACGGCGTGGTGCCCTCGATCGACAGCGTCCACTATCACACCATGCTGCTCGTGGATCGGGCCCTGGCCAGTGGCAAGCCGCTCGAAGTGGCCCGGCGCAATGCCGCTCACTTCGTCGACCATGATTGTTACGAATTTGCCTTTGGACGCTTCACGTTCCAGGGGATCGAGCAGCACTTCTGGCAGCCGTTCGAGATTCCCTACCGGTTGCGGCGGGCGGGGTTCCGCTCGGTGCAGATTCGCCGGGTCCGCCTGGCTTGGGCCCAGTTCGCCCTGGGGCCCGACCTGTCCCAGCATCCCCGGCCGTGGGACTGGGGCTTCCTGGCGCGGTTCTAGGGGGCGGCCCGGGCCGTGGGCGGCTCGGGCAACTGGTCCAGCTTCGCCTGACAGAGCGGCCGGAGCCGCCGCACGCCATTCAGCCAATTCGACCGCACCTGGGTGTGGACGATCGCTTCGAGCCGATCGAACCAGAAGAGGGCGGACTCGCGTAGCTCCCGCTCCCGAGCCTGCAGTCGCGCCAACTCCTGGCTTACGTCCTGCCCCGGAACGCTTGGCCGCAGCTTCAGTTGCCGGGCCTGGATCTCCAGCCGCTCCGCCAGGTCGAGCTTGGCCAAGGCCATGTAATAGACCAGATGCTCGCGGTACTCGGGCAGGGCCCATTCGACGATGATATTGCCGTAGATCATGCGGCGATCTCGATAGAGCTGCTCCAGATTCTGGGCCACCTTCTGGAGCTGTTGTTCGAGAGCGGGCTGTTCCGCTGCCGGTGCCAGGCGCAACTGGGCCCGCAGGTCCTTGAGGAGGTTGACGGTTTCGACGACGCGCGGCTTCCAGGTCAGCACCAGGTAGCGCACCTCGTTGAAGCCGCCGAGGTGGAAGTTGTCCATCATCCGGTCGAGTTGATCTTCGTTGAAGACGATGCGCTGGATCGCTTCGCCCGCTCGGCCGCGGACCAACAGATCGCGAATGCCGCCGGGCTCGACCTGCGTCCGCAGGAAGAGACCATCGAACGGATCGTAGAGCGGTTGGTAGTACTGCGGGATGCCAATCTCGGACGCCATCTCATGGACCCAGTGGGCCATGAGATATCGGGGCACCAGCGTCTCCCGGAGGACCTGATCTCGTACGGGCAGGTAGTCCTGAAGGATGAAGGCGGGATAACCGGGCCGGGCCTCATCGTTCCAGGGCCGGGCCGTCAGGCCGGGGTTGGCGGTGGCGATGCGCTCAAGCCGAGCCGGCAGGTTCACGTGGAGCACGACGGGGTTGTCGTCGAGCACTTCCTCAAACCAGCGCATCCGCGGGGCCAGGGCGGGATAGTCGACGGCGAGCCAGGCCTCGCTCTTCTCGATCTGGGCTGGCAGCGGCGCGTCGGGACCGGCGGGGAAGAGCTTCTGAAGCAGCTCGGGCTGAGCCTTGAGTTCGCGCCAGGTGAGCGGCCGGTCCGGAGTCGCGCCGGGCACCGCGCCGCCTCGGGCGGGATCGTAGAGAAAGAGATCGGTGCCGATCTGAGCACCGATCAGCCAGGGCCGCTGCCGCATCTGCTCGGTGCCGTCGCTGGCCCGGACCGGCGTTAGGCGGGTGATCACGCAGACTTCGATCTTGTTGCGGGCAATGAGATCGGCCAGGGACTTGCGGTCTTGTTCCAGCTTGGCCCGTTCTTCCGCGTCCTGCGTCTGGGCCAGCCGCTGCTCCAAGAGGCGGAGTTGGCGTTCCTCCGTGACGAAGAGGTTGAACTGCTCCATGAGGGCGCAGAAGACACGGAGCCGTTCCTCGGGGTCGGCATAGCCTCGGCGGAGGATGTCATGAGTGGGCCAGGGGATGGAGCCGGCCGGCCGAGCCTGGGGCTGCAGGTGGCGGTCGGTCCAAGACCAGGCATGATCGAGCACTTCAAGGTTGTAGAGGAGCCAGTCGGAATCGGCGCCGCGGCCTGGCTTGGGACCCATGTCTTCGAGCAGAGTGTGGGCGGCATCACGGAACAGGAAGCAGCTATCGAGGTAGTGGGCATCGGCGATGGTGAAAGAAGAGCTATCCAGTTCGTCGAAGCGTTGCTGCCGGTTGGGTACGCCGGTCAAGAGTGTGCCGAGCACCAGGCCGCGCTCGGTGGCCGTGAGTTTCCATTTCTCGCGGAAGTCGGCCTGCATGTCGACAAGCTGGTTGAGTTGCTGGACGGTGTTGCGATAAGCCGCCACCGAGGGCTTCTCTTCCAGGAGTTGGGCCTTGATGCTCTCGAGGATCGACTCGGGGGTGGCCGTTTCCTCGGGCGCGGTCTGAGTGGGCAGGGCCCCCTGGCAGCCGCCCAGGGCCCACGTCATGATCAGAAGCCAGCCCGCCATCATGCACTGCCGCATAGTCACCTGTCCTGAAATCGTTCATCGGTTAGGCTGACGCCACGACTTCCCGCAGCCGCAAGCAGGTGCGGACGAGGGCGGGAAAGTCGTCGAGCGCGAGCATGTTGGGTCCGTCGCTGAGGGCCTCGTCGGGTTTCGGATGGACTTCCATGAAGATGCCGTCGCAGCCGCAGGCCACGGCGGCCCGAGTCAGGTAGGGCACGAGTCGGCGGTCGCCGCCGGAGCGATCGCCCGCCGCCGCGGGCCGCTGCACGGTGTGGGTGGCGTCGAAGATGACGGGGGCGAACTCGGCCATGGCCGGCAGGGAGCGCAGGTCCGCGACCAGGTTTCCATACCCGAAGAAGGTGCCCCGCTCCGTGAGCAGGACGCGGTCGTTGCCGACCTCCGCCAACTTGCTCACGGCCAGGCTCATCTCCCCGGGTGCCATGAACTGCCCCTTCTTGACGTTCACTGTCCGTCCCGTTCGCCCCGCCGCCTGGAGCAAGTCTGTCTGCCGGGCCAGGAAGGCGGGAATCTGGATGATGTCGCACACCGCGCCGACCGCCTCCGCCTGCTGGCTTTCGTGGATGTCGGTCGTCACCGGCAAGCCGAACTGGGCCTTCACCGCCGCCAGCGTCTTCAGTCCCGCCTCGAGCCCCGGACCACGAAACGACCGGGAGGAACTCCGATTCGCCTTGTCGAACGACGCCTTGAAGACCAGGGGCAGGCTCATCTCCGCCGCCAGGGCGGCCAGCCGCTCCGCGATCCGCAGCGTGAGGTCATGCGACTCGATGACGCACGGCCCCACGATCCAAAGGAGCGGCTCACCACCGCCACAACGAACCATCGCGGTCACCGGCGTGGTGCGCGGCGACATGCCGTCCCCCCTCCTGGGCCTACCGTTCTACGTCCAGGCCCCGGGCGGCTGTTCATGAGAAAACACAGGGCCCGCTCTGCCATGGACTTCGGTAGTCTATCGTTCCAGCCAAGCGGGGCGATACCGGTCCAGGAAGCGAATGAAGCCGAGGCATCGGCCCCGGCTTCCTAAGCTCTTGGCTTGGGTGTCAGGCTAGGCTCGTGGCTGGCGGCGCTTCCGCCAGTGCCGCCAGGCCGGCGTCAAGACGATCAGCCCCATGAGAGCATAGGCGGTGGCATCGCCCGGCAGGTTGGAGGAGACGTAGCGCACCTGAGGTGGCCGGCGGATCGGACCCTGGCTCGGGTCGGCCGCGAAGTAGACGTCGGCCTTTGCCAGCTTGTAGGGCCAGTAGTGCTCGAATTCGGACAACCACCAGGTCTGGGGGCCCGTGTCGGCCGGCAGCCCCAGGGCCGTGAGCAGCTTCTCCTTGTCGGCCGCGGGAATTTGCCCCGACCAGGCCAGCTTGGCGTTCCAGGGCTCTGTCGCCGAGAACTCGCCCCGATAGCCCATGTCGGCAATGAAGAAGATGCGCAAGAGACGCTGCTGCCCTTCGAGCTTGGCCTGCAAGGCACTGTAGTCCGGCTCACGGTAGGGGAAGAGCGGACGCTCTGTGTCGAAGCTCATCCGCAGGGCGGTGGCGTTCACCCGACCGGGCCGAGGCTCCTCGGCGCCGGCATCCACTTTCAGGGCTGTGATCTTCCAGCCTTGCTCGACGTACGGCCTGGCCCAAGCCTCGATCTCCGGCGAGTAGGCGTAGCCATGATCCTTGAGCCAGGCCACCAGCACCGCGGCTGACGTCGCCTCGAGCACCGCCGCATCGAAGCCCGCGACCTTCTTCTGGTCCAGCACGGTCACTCGATCGGGGGCAGCGCCGGCGATCATCGCCGATTTCGGCATGCAAGCGCAGCCGCACGGCTCGGGAGGCCGCTTCTGCGTCACGATCTCAGGGGCGGTGAGGCGGGCCCGGTCGGGGGAAGCGGCGGGCTGCGACTCTTCAAGCTCCGGCTGGTTCGGCGAGGGGATCAGGAAGCCGAAGTCCTTCTCCTCCGTTGCGAAGGCGGCCTGGCGAATGAAATGCTGCTTCTTGCGCTCGGCATCCCAGATCAAGATCACGGTCTGGTCGGCGTTGACAACTCTCGAGCCAGGGGGACCGGCCGGGCAACAGGCCCAGACGGCCGGCTCAGCGAGCCCGACCCCGGCCAGCATCACGATCGCTCCGACACAGGCCCAGCGTGCTCCGTTCATGGTTCTTCTCCCGATGGGTAGTCGATGCCTCTGGCAAAGTGGAGACGAAGCAAGGCGGACCTTGGATTGTACCTTTTCTTGCCCTCGGACGCTGGTCGAAGGCGGCATCCAGGACCGGGCCCTTGACCGCGCTCGCTAGGCCGCTGACAATCGCTGAACCTGAAAAAGGGGGGGGACGGCAGGAAACTGCACGGCATCACCCCGCCGGTCGCCACGCCGCTCACGCTGGCCGAGGAGCCCGATCTGCCGCGGCT